>DATAGF010000067.1:0-24248 GCA_036257075.1 Miltoncostaeaceae bacterium | reverse complement strand
GGGCGCAGCCTCGCCGTCGCCGAGGCCTTGGCGCACCTGGAGCGGCTCGTCCGCGAGGGCCGCGCGCGTGGGGTCCACGGCCCGGACGGCCGGAGGCGCTTCAGCCCGCGTCCTTGACCGCGGATCGCCCGATCGAGGACGGTCCCCAGCCCGACGGCCCACTGACGGCGGCGACGATGGCCGACGACGCCGCGGCGCTGCTGCGGGCGCTCGGGACCGCGAGGGCCCACGTGGCCGGCTTCTCGATGGGCAGCGCCATCGCGCAGGAGCTCGCGCTCCGTCACCCCGAGCTGGTCCGCAGCCTCGTGCTCGTGAGCACCTACGCGCGCGCGGATGCCCTCTTTCGCGCCCAGCTCCGCTTCTGGCGCTGGTTGCCGGAGGCCGCGCCGAGCGAGCGCGAGTTCTACGAGGGGTTCTTCACCTGGGTCTACACGCCGCGCGCCCACACCGACGGCTCTGTGGACGGGATCGTCGAGGAGGCGCTGGCCTGGCCCCATCAGCAGCCGGTCGAGGCCTTCCAGGCGCAGGTCGACGTCTGCCTCGGGCACGACGCGGCGGACCGCCTCTCGCAGATCGTCGCGCCGACCCTGGTCCTCGCGGGCGAGCTCGACACCATCCTGCCGCCGCGCTTCGGCCGATTCGTCGCAGACCGCATCCCGGACGCGCGCTTCGAGCTGATGGACGGGGAGGCTCACCAGCCGTTCCAGGAGGTCCCGGACGAGTTCAACGCCCGGGTGGACGCCTTCTGGCGCGACGTCGAGACGCAGGGCTGACGCGCCCCGCGGGAGCGGGCGCCCCTACACCTCTCGGCGGAGCACCTTGCCGATGAAGCTCACGGGCAGCTCGTCGCGGAGCTCGACCCGCCACGGGACCTTGTAGCGGGCCAGGTTGGTCGCGCAGTGCGCGATCAGCTCCTCCGGGGTCGCCGTCATCCCGGGGCGCAGCACGCAGACGGCCCGCGGGACCTCGCCGTGGCGCTCCTCGGGCATCGCCACCACCGCGGCCTGGGCGACGGCCGGGTGGGAGGTCAGGACCTCCTCGACCTCGCGTGGGGCGACGTTGAGCCCGCCCACGATGATCAGGTCCTTGAGGCGGTCGACGATCCGGAAGTAGCCGTCCTCGTCGACCGTCGCGACGTCTCCGGTCGCGAGCCAGCCGTCGCGGAGGACGGCCGCCGTCTCGTCGGGCCGGCCCCAGTAGCCGTCCATGACCTGGGGCCCGCGCACGTGCAGCTCCCCGGGCTCACCGGGCTCCACCTCCCGAGAGCGCGTCTCGAGGTCGACGATGCGGGCGTCGGTGGACGGGAAGGGGAGGCCGATCGACCCGGTGCGCCGCTCGCCGTCGAGCGGGTTGCAGTGGGTCACCGGGCCGGCCTCGCTGAGGCCGTAGCCCTCGACCATGCGGGCGCCCGTCGCCGCCTCGAAGCGCCGCTGGAGGTCCGGCGAGAGCGGCGCCGAGCCGCTGACGCAGCACTCGATGGAGGTGAGGTCGTAGCGGCCGGCCCGCGGGTGGTCGGCGACGGCGGCGTACATGATCGGCGCCCCGGGGAAGAAGCGCGGCCGCCGCCGCGCGGCGGTCCGCAGCACCTGCTCGGGTTCGAAGCGCGGCAGCAGCAGCTGGGTCATCCCGGCCATGAGCGAGAAGCTCATGGCCACCGTGAGGCCGTAGATGTGGAAGTAGGGGAGGGCGCAGAGCATCGCGTCCCCCGGCCGCGGCTCGACCGCGAGCCAGGCGCCGATCTGGGCCGAGTTGGCCAGAAGGTTGCGATGGGTCAGGGTGGCGAGCTTGGGCTGCCCGGTCGTGCCGCCGGTCGGCTGGAGGATCGCCGGGTCCTCGGCCCGGGCCGCCGAGGCCACCGGCCCGGCGGCCGTGCGGGCGAGCAGGGCGGGCAGCGCCGGGGTCCGGGGCGTGTCCCGCACCGGCTTCCAGCGCCCCTCCCGGCGGGCCTTCAGCGGGTAGAGCCAGCGGATCGGCGCCGGGAGCATCTGGTGGATCCCCACGCAGACGACCGGCGCGCCGGCCGCCTCGCCCCCGGCCTCGGCGCGGGCCCCCGCGACCCGCGGGTGGACGAGGTCGAGCGCCACCGAGAGCGCGGGGGCGGTCTGGTCGATCAGCTCGACCAGCTCGCGCTGGGTGTAGAGCGGGTTCATCGGGACGGCGATCCCGCCCGCCCGCTGGGTGCCGAGGAGCGCGACGACGAACGCCGGGCAGGTCGGGAGGTGGAGGCTCACCCGCCCTCCCGGCCGCAGCCCCATGCCCTCCAGCGCCCGCGCGAAGCGGTCGACGGCGTCGTCGAGCTCTGCGAAGGTCGTCCTCGCGCCGAGGAAGTCGAGGGCGACCCCGTCCGGGTCCCGCGCGGCCGCGTCCCGCGCGAGGCGGTCGAGCGTCCCCGCCGGGACCTCGATCTCGTGGGGGACGTTCGCGTCGTAGCGCGCCAGCCAGGGGCGCGCGCGGCGAGGCGACCTATGCGGGATAGCCACCGGCGCTCACGACCCGCTCGGCGACGGCGCGCGTCAGCGCGACCCGGTCGACCGGGTCGGCCCGCATGGTCCGCCGCACCCCGGACTGCAGCATCCGCGCCTCGTCGCCCTCGCCGAGCGAGCCTGCGAGCGCGCGCGCCCGGCCCTCGGCCGCGGCCGCCCGCTCGTGGACGACTGCCCGCGCCAGGTCGGCGTGGACGGGCGCGTGCTCGCGCCCGGCGGCGGCCTGGGCGCGCAGCAGCGCGCTCTCGGCGGCGAGGAGGTCGATGCTGAGGTCGGCGAGGTCGGCGAGCACCTCCTGCTGCTCCTCGAGCCCGGTCCCGAAGCGCTGGAACGCCGCCCCGGCGCACAGCAGGGTCACCGTCCGCATGCCCGCCACGAGCGCCGCCTCGGCGGCGAGGGCCCCGCCGGCCGGCGCGTCCTCTGCGCCCCCGCCCAGCAGGGCCTCGGCCGCCCGCTTGGCGGGCCCGAGCAGGTCGAGGCGGCCCTGGCCGGCCCGCTTGAGGAGCGTGCCGGGCACCAGCAGCCGGTTGATCTCGTTCGTCCCCTCCCAGATGCGGTTGATGCGCGCGTCGCGGTACGCGCGCTCGGCGGGGAACTCGGCCGTGTAGCCGTAGCCGCCGTGGACCTGCACGAGCTGGTCCACGGTCCAGTCGAGCTCCTCGCTGCCGAGGACCTTGGCGATGGAGCACTCGACCGCGTACTCCTCGAGCGCGGCGCGGAAGGCCTCGGGGCCCGCCCCCTCCCCGGCCGCCTCCAGGCGGGCGTCGAGCATGCCCGCGATCCGGTAGGTCACCGACTCGACCGCATAGGTGCGGGCGGCCATGCCGGCCAGCTTGGCCGCCACCAGGGGAAAGCGGACGATCGGCCGGCCGAAGGCCTCGCGCTGGCTCGCGTAGGCCAGCGCCTGGTCGAGCGAGCGCTTCATGCCGCCGAGGGCCGCGGCGGCCAGCTTGAAGCGGCCGACGTTGAGGATGTTGAAGGCGATCTTGTGGCCCTGCCCGGGCTCGCCGAGCAGGGCGTCGGCCGGGACGACGACCCCGTCCAGCACCACCGGGCAGGTGGAGCTGCCCTTGATGCCCATCTTGTGCTCCTCGGCGCCGACGGTCAGGCCGGGGGAGTCGCGCTCGACGAGGAACGCGGCGATGCCGCCGTCCTCCAGCTTGGCGTAGAGCGTGAAGAGGTCGGCGAAGCCCGCGTTGGTGATGAACTGCTTGGCTCCGTCCAGCCGGTAGCCGCCGTCCGGGAGCCGGGTCGCGGTCGTGCGCATCGCGCGGGCGTCGGACCCGGAGCCCGGCTCGGTGAGCGCGTAGGCGCCGACCGTGGTGCCCGCCGCCAGCCCGGGCAGGTACCTCGCGCGCTGCTCCTCGGTCCCGAAGAAGACCAGCGGCAGGGTGCCGATCCCGGCGTGGGCGAGGTAGGTGACCGCGAAGGAGTCGGCGGCCGAGAGCGACTCGCTCACGATCACGGAGGTGACCGTGTCGAGGCCGGCCCCGCCGTGGGCCTCGGGCACCTCGACGCCCACGTAGCCGTCGGCGCCGAGGGTCGCGAGCAGCTCGCGATGGGTCGCGTAGTCCTGACCTTCGACGGCCTCGGCGCGAGGCGCGACCTGCGTCGCCACGAACTGGCGCACGGCCTCGCCGATCGCGCGGTGCTCCTCGGCCAGGCGCTCGGGCGTGAAGACCGCCTCGGGTGCGGAGGGCGCGACGAGGAAGGCGCCGCCGGCCGGGGTCGTCTCGGTCGTGGTCATGCCGCCTCCTCCAGGCCCGGGAGCTGCTCCTGGGCGGCCGCCGGCTGGCGCCCGCCGAGCCACTCGATGACGCCGGCGGCGCCCTGGCCCCCCCCGACGCACATCGTCACCAGCCCGTAGCGCTCCTCGCGCCGGGCCAGCTCCGCCAGCATCTGCACCGTGAGCTTGGCGCCGGTGGCCCCGAGCGGGTGCCCCAGCGCGATCGCGCCGCCGTTGACGTTCGTGCGCTCCTCGTCGAGGCCCAGCCGCCGCACGACGGCGACGACCTGGGCCGCGAAGGCCTCGTTGAGCTCGATGACGGCGATGTCGTCGAGGCTCAGCCCAGCCTTCGCCAGGGCGCGCGGGACGGCCTCGACCGGGCCGAGGCCCATGACCTCCGGCGCGACCCCCGCGGTGGCGAACGAGACCAGCCGGCCCAGCGGCTCCAGCCCCAGCCTGGCGGCCCGCCCGGCGTCCATCACGACCATGGCGGCGGCGCCGTCGCTCATCTGGGAGCTGTTGCCGGCGGTGATCGTCCCGCTGCGGTCGAAGGCCGGGCGCAGTGACGCCATCCGGGCCTCGTCCGTGTCGCGCCGGATGCCCTCGTCGGCGTCGAAGCGCACGATCTCGAGATGGGGGCGCCCGTCCTCGAGCACCGTGCGCTCGACCTCGACCGGGACGATCTCGTCGCGGAAGGCGCCGGTGTCCTGGGCGGCCGCGGCCCGCTGGTGGCTCCGCAGCCCCCAGGCGTCCTGGGCCTCGCGGTCCACGCCCTCGCGGCGGGCGACCTCCTCGCCGGTCAGGCCCATGCCCAGGTAGACCTCTGGCCAGCGGTCGGCGAGGCCGGGGTTCGGGGCGTAGTGCCAGCCGACCATCGGCACGGCGCTCATCGACTCGAGGCCGCCCGCCACCACGACGTCGCTGACGCCCGTGACGACGGACTGGTGCGCAAGCGCCAGCGACTGCAGCCCCGACGCGCAGAAGCGGTTGACCGTCATCGCGGCCGCCGAGACCGGCACGCCGGCGCCGAGCGCCACCTGGCGGGCGACGTTGAGGCCCTGGCCGCCCTCGGGCATCGCGCAGCCCAGCACCACGTCCTCGACCTCGGCCGGGTCGAGGCCCGGCGCGCGCGAGACCGCCTCGCGCACCGCCGCCATCCCGAGGGTGTCGGGCGGGGTCTCGGACAGCTCGCCGCGCGGGGCCTTCCCGACGGCGGTCCGGACGGCGCTCACGATCACGGCCTCACGCATCGCGTCTCCTCGCTCAGTTCCGAAGGGGCTTGCCGGTCTTGAGGGTGTGGCGGATCCGGTCCCGCGTGAGGGGCATGCCCAGGAGGCGCAGGAAGGCCTCGCGCTCCAGGTCGAGCAGGTAGCCCTCGGAGACGGGCGTCCCCTCGGCGACGTCGCCGCCCGCCATGACGCGGGCGAGCTCCATCACGACCGTCCGGTCGTGCTCGCTCAGCTGGTGGCCGGCGAGCTGGTTGAAGGTCAGGGAGCCGGCCGCCGCCACGCCGCGCCGCCCGAGCACCGGGATCGGCCGCTCGGCCGGAGGCCGGTAGCCGGTCTCGGCCAGCGCGCGCGCCTGGCGGGCGGCGTCGGCCCACTGGCGGTCGGGGTCGGCGGTGACCAGGTCGCCGGGCTGCAGCAGGCCGAGGTCGAAGGCCTCCGCGGCCGAGGTCGAGACCCTGGCCAGTGCCGTGTTCTCGAGTGCGTTCCGGAAGAACGAGAAGTGGTCGTTCGGCAGGTCGGCGGCCCGCTCGGCCGCCACGCGGGCGAGCGCGGCGGTGCCGGCGCCAGCGGGGATCAGGCCGACCCCGGTCTCGACCAGGCCGATGTAGGTCTCGGCCAGCGCCTGGCGCCGCGCCGCCGCCAGGCAGATCTCGGCGCCGCCGCCGAGCACCCGCCCGCGGGGCGCCACCACGACGGGCACCGCCGAGTAGCGGATGGCCCGCATCGCGCCCTGGAAGCGGCGCACGATGCGGTCGAGCTCGTCCCACTCCCCCTCCTCGGCCTCCATCAGCATGAGGGCCAGGTTGGCGCCGGCCGACAGGTCGGCGACCGAGGTGCCGATCACAAGGCCGTCGTAGCGCTCGGCCGCCAGGGCGAGCGCCCGGTCGAGCATCGAGAGCGTGTCCTCGCCGATCAGGTTGAGCTTCGCGTGGAGCTCGAGCGCCAGGATGCCGTCGGGCAGCTCGACCAGCGAGCCGGCCGAGTTGCGCGGCAGGCCGCCATCCTGGGACGCGCGCAGGGCGGCCACGTCGAGGGCGCCAGGCCGCGGCGGCTCGGGCTCGCCCGCGTCGGGGAACGGCACCTCCGGAGCCTCGCGGCCGGCGGCGCGGAGCGCCTCGGCGGTCTGGTAGGGGCCGAGCTCCCAGGTGAAGCCCCATCGCATGGCGCGGTCGACCGCCGCGGCCGAGTCGGCGACCTCCGGCCCGACCCGGGCGGCGTAGTCCAGGCCGGACGCGATCAGGCGGCGGAGGAACTCCCCGGCCGCGTCCTCGCCGGAGACCAGCAGCGCCAGGCGGGCGCGCAGGTCGGGCTCGCCGCGCGCCATCTCGACCGCCGCCGACCGGACCTTGCGGCGGGGACGGTACTCGTGCGTCTCGAGGTCGTAGGCGAGGATCTCGCCGCCGTCGCGGCGGAAGAAGCCGGCGCCGGACTTCTCCCCGAGCGCCCCTGCCTCGATCAGCTCGCGCATGACCGGCGGCACGACGAAGGCGTCGCGGCCGGGATCGTCGGCGAGCGCCTCGTGGTTGTGGTCGGCGACGTCGGCGGCGACGTCCAGGCCGACCAGGTCGAGGGTGCGGAAGGTTGCGCTCCGCGGGCGGCCGATCAGCGGGCCGGTGAGCTCGTCGACCTCGTCGACCCCCAGGCCGAGCTCCTGCGCGAGGGCCAGCGCGGTCATGAGGCCGTGGACGCCGAGCCGGTTCGCGATGAACGCCGGGCGGTCCTTGGCGATGACCGTGCCCTTGCCGAGCAGGCGGGAGCCGTAGTCCTCGATCCAGGCGACCCGCCCAGGGTCGGTCGTGTCGAGCGGGATCAGCTCGAGCAGGCGGGCGTAACGGGGCGGGTTGAAGAAGTGGGTGCCCATGAAGGCGGCCTGGAATGCGTCGGAGCGGCCGTCGGCCAGCGAGGCGATCGGGATGCCGCTGGTGTTGGTGGAGACGAGCGGCCACTGCTCCGCCGCGCGGTCGGCCAGGGCCTCCTCGATCCGGTCGTGGAGCTCCCGCTTGGGCTCGAGCCGCTCGATGATGGCCTCGATGACCCAGCCCGATCCGCGCGCGGCGTCGGCGACCTCGTCGAGCCCGCCGGTCGCGATCCGCTCGGCGTCGGCGGCCCGGTAGACCGGCGAGGGGCGCAGCTTCAGGGCGCGATCGAGGCCGGCCCGGGCGGTGTCGGGGTCGAGGTCGAGCAGGCGCACGCGCGCGCCGGCGCCCGCCAGCAGGCAGGCGATCTGGGCGCCCATCGTCCCGGCGCCGACGACCGTGGCGGTGGAGAGGCGGGCGATCATGCGGCGCCGCTCGGACGGCGCGCTCCGCCGCCAGGCGGAGCCGGGAGAGGGGCGTTTGATTCTCCCCGGGTCCGCAGCCCGTCGAAGGAGAGGCTGGTGAACACGTCGGCGATCTCGTCCGGCGTCATCGGCCCGTCGGGCCGGTACCACTGCGTGAACCAGTTGCAGATGGACAGCAGGGCGATCGAGGCCAGCCGCTCGTCCACGGGGCGGAGCTCGCCGGCGGCCACGCCGTCGCGGATCGCACGGCGGAAGCCGGCCTCGTAGGCGTCGCGGCGGCGGATCACCTCGGCGCGGCGCTCGGGCGAGAGGGCCCGGCGCTCCATGTGCAAGAGCGTCAGCTCGTCGCGGCGCTCGGCCGCCACGCTCAGGTGGGCCGCGATCGCCGCCGCCAGGCGCTCGGTGCCCGGCGCCTCCGAGTCGAGCAGCGGCAGCACCCGGTCCTCGAGCGTCTGGAAGCCGTCGTCCACGATCGCCCAGAGGAGGTCGTCCTTGGACTCGATGTAGTGGTAGAGGCTGCCTCGGTTCATCCCGAGCGCCTCTGCAAGGTCCTGCATCGAGGTCGCGTGGAAGCCGCGCTCCCGGAACAGCCGAGTGGCCGTCCGGTGCAGCTCGGCCTCGCGGGGGCGGGTCGTCACGGGCGCCTCGGTGCCGTTGGATGAGCCTCGAACGAACGTTTGATTGAGGCTACGCGGCGCCGCGCCGAGCGTCAAGCGAGCGGATGGACTGTCGTGGCGGCGACGCTCGCAGGGTCGCGCACGAGACGGTCGCGACACGACGGTCGCCGTAGCGTCGAGGCGCCAGTCGATCACCACGGGGAGGTTGCGCGATGACGTCCGAGCACCACGCGGCGGGGCCCTGCGATCCGTTCCTCGCCGGCTGGGACGACTACCAGGCGGCCCGCCGGCGCTTCTTCGCAGACCGCGCCGCCGAGGCCCGGGCCTACGCGGAGGCTCGGAGGAGCGACGAGGCCGCCGGTCCCGAGCCGGCGGCCGTGTCGTCCGCGGCCGCCGAAGCGGGGGTCGCCGCCTAGGTGTAGGCGCTCCCCGGGGCGGATGCGCGGGAGGCGCCGTGGGCCCGCCCCGCGGGAGCGGGCCTCACCGCGCCCGCATTCACCGGGAGCCCGTCAGCTCCGCCATCTCGCGCTCCTGCGTGAGCCGCAGGTGATTGCCGGACGGGTCGCGGAAGCCCGCATCGATGCCGTAGGGGCGCTCCTCCGGCTCCTCGACGAACTCAACCCCGCGGTCGGCCAGGGTGCGGTGGTCGGCGCGGCAGTCGTCGGTGGTGAGGAAGACCGTCCCGGCGCAGCCCTTCGCCATGAGGCTGCGCACCTGCTCGGCGGTGGCGTCGTCCATCATCGGCGGGCCGGGGATGGCCATGAGCGTGATGCCCACGTCGGGCTGGCCGGGCGCACCGACGACCACCCACCGGAAGCCGCCCAGCTCCGGCAGGGTCACGTCGGCGCGCAGCTCCATGCCGAGCTTGCCGGTGTAGAAGGCGAGCGCCTCATCCTGGTCGTGCACCCAGAGGTGGGCGTAGCTGATCTTGTACATCGTTCCTCCTCGTCGGTCGTCGATGCTCCGCTCCGACGCTACGCCCGGGGCGGCGCGCGGTCTTCTCGAAACGTGCGTCGTTGTGGCCGGCCGTAGGCGCGCAGCACGCACCAGGGCACCCGCACCCGGCTGGAGGCCGGCGGGCAGGCGGCCCGGTAGGCGGTGGGCGAGACGCCGTAGGTGCGGGTGAAGCTGGTGGTGAAGGACCCGAGGCTGCTCAGGCCGACCGCGTAGCAGATCTCGGCGACGGAGCGGTCGGTCGTCCGCAGCAGGGCGGCGGCGCGCTCGAGGCGCCGTGTCAGGAGGTAGACGTGGGGCGGCTCGCCGAAGGCCCGCCGGAACTCGCGGCTGAAGTGCGCTCGCGACAGCCCCGCCGCCCGCGCCATGTCGTCCACGCCGAGCGGCTCGGCGTAGCGCAGGTCGGCCAGGTCCTTCGCGCGCAGCAGGTGGCGGTCGGGAGGGACGAACGCCATACCGCAGTATCGCCTTCGGGCCACTCCGCCGCCCCGCGTTGATGAGTGAACGTTCACTTGCTAGCGTGAGACGGGTGACGGCTGCCAGCACACCGACGCCGGCGCGCGGCCGGATGACCCGGGAGGGGCGACGCGCCCTGCTGCTGTCGGTGGGCCGCGGCCTGTTCGCGGAGCGGGGCTACCACGGGACCTCGGTCGGCGACATCGCGCGCGAGGCCGACTGCTCGGAGGCGGTCCTGTACCAGCACTTCGGCGGCAAGCTGGAGCTCTTCTCGGCCGTGCTGGAGGACCAGGCCGAGCGCATGCGCTCGCGGCTGGTGGCCGCCGCCGAGGGCGACCCCGACGACCCGTTCGGCGCGATCGCGCGGGCGCTCGGGGAGCGGGTGCGCGAGCCCGACGTGCCGGATTCGCTCAAGCTGCGCTCGCTGGCGGTCACGATGGTCGACGAGCCCGCGATCCGGGAGACGCTCGCCGGCATCCGGGCCGGCTTCACCGACGTCGTCGGGCGGGCGGTGCGGCGCAGCCAGGAGACCGGCCGCCTGCGCCGCGACGTGGCCCCCGAGCACGTCGTGTCGCTCTTCGGCGGCCTGACCTTCCTCGGCGCGTTCACCTGCGCCCTGTACGGGGACCGCGAGCTGCAGCGCCTCGGCCCCGTCGCGACGACCCTCATCCAGGTGCTCGCGCCGTCCCCGCCGGAGGCGCCGTGACCTCGAAGAACCAGGGCTACAAGTGGCTGACGCTCGCGGCGATGTGCTTCGGGCTGTTCCTGATCATGCTCGACAACACGATCGTCAACGTCGCGCTGCCCTCGATCCAGCGCGACCTCGACGCGTCGCCGTCGCAGCTCGAGTGGACGATCAACGCCTACGTGCTCACGTTCGCCGTGCTCATCATGCTCGGCGGCAAGCTCGGCGACCGCTTCGGGCGGAAGAAGCTCTTCCTGGCGGGCCTGGCGATCTTCACCTCGATGTCGGTGGCGTGCGCCCTGGCGCCGAGCATCGAGTGGCTGGTGGCCTTCCGCGCCGGCCAGGGGGTCGGCGGGGCGCTGATGAACCCGCTGACGCTCTCGATCATCGTCGCCGCCTTCCCGCGCCGCGAGCTCGGGACGGCGATCGGGATCTGGGCCGGCATCTCGGCCCTCGCCCTGGCGATCGGCCCCGTGCTCGGCGGCGTCCTGGTGCAGCACGTCGACTGGTCGGCCGTCTTCTGGATCAACCTCCCGGTGGGCATCGTGGGCGCGCTCGTCACGATCTGGGCGGTCGCCGAGTCGCGCGACCCGACCAGCCTCACGCTCGACCTGCCGGGCGTCGGCCTCATCACAGGCGGGCTCTTCCTGCTGGTCTGGGGGCTCATCGAGACCAACGACCACAGCTGGGCCTCGGCCTACACCATCGGCTTCCTCGTCGCGGCGCTCGTGACCCTGACGGCCTTCGTCGCCTGGGAGGCGCGCAGCCCCAACCCGATGGTGCCGCTCCAGTTCTTCCGCCGGGCGGCGTTCAGCGCCCCGGTGGTGCTCGTGGTGTTCGTGGGACTCGCGCTCTTCGGGGTCGTCTACTTCATCACCCTCTACTTCCAGAACGTCAAGGGCTGGTCCCCGGAGCGGGCGGGCCTGGCGGCGCTGCCGCTCACGATGATGGTGATGGTGATCGGCCCGCTCGCGGGGCGGCTCCAGTCGCGCTTCACGCCGCGGCAGCTCATGACGACCGGGATGCTGATGGTGAGCGGCGGCCTCGTGGGGCTGAGCCAGATCCAGGTCGACTCCAGCTACAACGCCATCTGGCCCTTCTACGTCCTGATGGGTTCGGGCCTCGCCCTCACGATGCCGACGACCTCGGCCACGGCGATGGCCGCCGTCGACCCGCGCAAGGCCGGCGTCGCTTCGGGCGTCATCAACTCCGCCCGCCAGGTGGGCGCGGCGGTCGGGCTCGCGGTGCTGGGCGCTGTGGGCGCCACGCTGGCCAGCCGCCAGTGGGAGTCGGACCTCGCCGCCCTGCCGCCGGCCGCCCGCGCGCCCGCGTCGGGCCTGGAGGAGCTCGTCATCGGCGCCCAGGGCCGCGTCGTCGGGCGCATCGCCGGGCCGGTCGCCCAGCAGAACGCGCTCGAGGCCTTCGTCCACGGCGTCCAAGGGGCCATGTGGGTGGGCGCCGCCCTCACCCTGGCCGCCGCGGTGACGGCCTTCATCGGGCTCCGCGGCACGCCCTCCCCGGTGCGCCTGGAGGAGCCGGCCGATCCCCGGGTCGAGGCCGAGCGGGTCGCCGCCTGAGCTCGATCGCCCACCGCGCGCCGCCTCTAGTTCCAGGCGGCCCGGCGGGCGTGGGCGACCACGTTCATGAGCCACTGCTCGCGCTCGCTCGCATGGAGCAGCAGCGCGATCTGGTCGTGGCCGACGCGCTCGATCTGAACCTCGCGGCAGGGCACGCCCGCCTCGAGCGACGAGGCCATCTCCGGCGACAGGCGCAGCCGCAACTCGACGGAGCCCCCCTCGTGCCGCCGGACGCGGTCGCAGCGCCCCTTCGGGGACGTCACCGCGGCCACCAGGCCGGCCAGGACCCCCCGCGGGCCGACGCGCACCCAGTCGCGCCGCGGTCGCCGGGTCGTCAGGTACTGGGCGTGGCCTCGCATCGGGTCACCTCCTCGAACACGGTCGTATCCACACAACGGCCGCGCACACGAAAGGTGGGAACGATCCGGCGGCGATCCGCCGCGGGGCCCTAGGGGAGGACGGGCGGGAGCGGCACCTCGACGGTGACTCCCGGGGCCTCGACCGTCGCGCCGCCGCCCGCTGGACCGGCCGAGGCGCCCGCCGAGACCGGCGGCGCGGCGACCGTCGCGCCCGCGGAGGTCGACGAGGCGTCGGCGCCCGCGCCGGCCGAGGCGGGCCCGGCGCCGCCACGTACGCTCGCCGAGCCGCCTCCGACGGCCGCGGCCGCGCTGACCGCGCCGCCGGCCACGCTGGCCCCGGCGCCGGCGCTCGCAGAGGCGGGGTCGACCGTCATGCCCGCGCGCACAGGTCCGGCGCCCGCCCCGGCGGCGACGCCGCCCGCCGTGGGAGCGCCGGCTCCGGCCGAGGCCCCGCTCCCGCCGCCGCTCGCCCGGCCGCCCGGCCCCGTCGCGCCTTTCCCCGGGCGCGGAGCCGCGGCGCCGCCCCCGGACGCGCCGGATCCCGCGGTCCCGCCCAGCACGACCGGCGCCGGCCCGGAAACGGGCGCAGCGGCGGGCGGGGTGTCGCCGCCGCCGCCGATGACCCGGTCACCGAGCCCGAGCGGGATCCCGATCGCCGCGGTGCCCACGACGGCCGTCGCGGCGACGATGGCCGCCTTGGCCGCCAGGCCGCCGGCCAGGCCGCCGCCGCCCAGCCCGGCCCCCGCCAGCGCGCCGCCCCCGGCGCCGCCGCCGCCGCCGACGGATGCGAGGATGGCCTGGGCCGCGGCGGGCGCCAGCGGCGGGAACAGCGACTGGAGCTGGAGGCTCCGCTCGCGGATCGACTCGCGCATGAGCGAGCACTCGGCGCAGGCGCGCAGGTGGGCCCTGATCGCGCTGCCGCGCAGGACGCGGCCGTCGCCGTCGGAGATCGCGCGCTGCACCTCCGCGCACGGCAGCCGTCGGCCCGACTCGAAGGCCATCAGGTTGCGGCGGGCGTCGTGGATCAGCTGCTTGGCGGCCGAGGGGGTCGCGTCGAGCGCGGTCGCGATCTCGTCGTGCGAGAGCCCGCTCATCTCGCGCAGCATGAGCGCGGCGCGCTGCTCGGCCGGCAGCACGGCGAGATCGCGGCTCAGCTGGCGCAGGTCCTCGCGCATCGCCACCTGCTCCTCGACCCGGGGACCGACCTGCTCCTCCAGGCCGCTGAGCTCGTCGGCCTCACGGCGCCGGCGCAGCATGTCCAGACACTGGTTGTGGGCGATCCGGTAGAGCCACGGCCGCAGCGCCACGTCGCGGCGCGACCCGCTCAGCGCCCTGTAGGCGTTGAACATCGTCGACTGGAGCGCCTCCTCCGCCTCGTGCCGGTCGCCGAGGATCGACGTGCAGTAGCGGTAGAGCTGCCCGCAGTAGCGGCGGTAGACCTCCTCGAAGGCCTGCTCGTCGCCGTCGCCGACCCGCCGCGCGAGGGCGTCGTCCCCGAGCACCGCCGGGGGCGGGAAGCGGCGGGCGGACGCCGGCGCCGTGGTCGCCATCTACGTCCCCGCTCCCGCCGGCCGCGATCCGGTCATCCGGGTCCCGTCTCCCTCCGATGAGTGACGGCATAGAGGAAAGCGGCCCCAACCGGTTCCGCTTCGCCGAGTAACCGTAAGACGCAAGGTTCTGGCGAGTCGTCGGTCCCATTCCAGGTGCCCTTACACTTTCGTTACAAGTCGCCCGGGCGATGCGACATCGCACCGCCGGGCGACGAGGGGCGCGGGCTCGCGTGGAGTCCGCCCCGCCTCACACCAGCCGCAGGGTCCCGATCACGGCGCTCGGCACGTTGGCGAGCCCGGCGAGCTCGGCGAGCGGGCCCGCCGGCACGAGCTGGAACAGCCCGTCGCCCACGGGCACGACCGACAGGAGCGAGCCCAGGTCGCCGCCGGCGAGCAGGGCGCCGATCCGGCTCGTCACCGCGCCGACGTCGATGCCAAGCAGGTCGACGAGCCCCGGGTTGGCCCCGAGGAGCGAGGCGACCGCCCGGCCGAGGGCGGCGGTGTCGACGCCGAGGCAGACGACCGTCCTCGGGGTGCAGCGGGCGTCGGTCAGGTCGCCGACGTCCACGACGATGAGCTCGCTCGGGGCGATCCGCCCGGGCAGCGCGCGGCTCAGGTCGAGGGTGGTGCCGTTGAGGGCGTCGGGGAGCCGCACGTCGGCCGAGAGTGTGGACGGCGAGCCGCTGCCGCCGGCGCCGCCGGCGCCAGGGATCACGCGGGTCAGGCTGCCGCCCGCGCCGGTGACGGCGCAGCGCTTGGCGGCGCGGCTGAGCCGCACGACCGCCTTGCTCAGCGTGCGCCGCTTCGCCTTGAGGGCAGCAACGCTTGCCCGGCTGGCGCCGCGGTTGGCCTTGGCGCGCTGCGCGGTGGCGGCGCGCAGGTCGGCCCTGGCCGCAGCGCAGGGGCGCACGCGCTTGCTGAGTGAGACGAACTGGCCGTTGAGCTTGGCGACCCGCTTGAGCTGGATCACCTTGGCGGGGCTGGCCGCCCGCGGCGCGCCGAGCCCCATGTCCGGGGCAGCGACCGCGGCCGCCAGGGCGAGGCCGAGCGCCAGGGCGATCCCCAGGCTCAGGCCGACCGCCCGTGCGGGAACTCGCGTCATCTGAATCCTCCTTCGAGTCGTTGGTCGAGCCGTCGCCCCCTCAGACGCAGGCGGCGGCGCAGGGTGGGACGGACCTCGGAGGACGCGTCGGGGAGGAACCGGCGGCGCTTTCGGCGGCTTGCGTTCCGAATCGATCAAACCCTCGCCGCGCGTCGTCGTTCCAGCGGAACCGGACGGGGAGGAATCGCCCCGTCCCCGGCGATGCGGAGGGACCGGAGCGGTGACGAGGACGCGAGCGGCACGAGGGCAGGCCCGCCGCGCCGCCTCGTGCGCCGCCGCGGCCCTGGCGTGCGCCGTGGGCGCCGCGGCGCTCGCGCCGGGCGCCAACGCAGGGGTGACGCCCGAGCTCGACCAGGTGCTGCGCGCGTCGCTGCCGATCGAGCGCATCCCGGTCGTCGCCACCCTCCGCGAGCAGGCCTCGCCCTCCCAGGCGGAGGGGCCCGCCGGCATCGTCCAGGCGCTGGAGCGGACCGCGTCGCGGACGCAGCCTGGCCTGCTCGCCCGGGTGGCGCTCACGTCCCCGCGGGCGTTCTGGCTCGTCAACGCGGTGGCGACGACGGCGCTGCCGCTTCAGGTCCGGCTGCTGGCCGCCGACCCCGCCGTCGCCGTCGTCGACCTCGACCCGGCCGTCGCGATCCAGTCGGGACCGAAGCGGCTCGCGCAGGCCGGGCCGCTCAACCGCGGCCTCGAGGCGATCGGGGCGCGGCAGGCGTGGCGCGCCACGGGCGTCACGGGCGCCTCGGTGCGGGTGGGGAGCATCGACACGGGCGTCGACGCCCGCCACCCGGCGCTGGCCGGCAGGATCGCCGGCTGGCGCGACGTGATCGCCGGCCGGGCCGCCCCCTACGACGACAACGGCCACGGCACCCACACCGCGGGCGTGATCGCGGGTGGCGGGCCCGGGGCGCCGGTCGGCGTGGCTCCTGGGGCGAAGCTCCTGGTGGCGAAGGCCATCCGGGGCGACGGCCGCGGCATGGGGAGCGACGTCCTCGCCGCGGCCCAGTGGCTCACCGACCCGGACGGGAACCCGGCCACCGCAGACTTCCCCTCGGTCGTCAACAGCTCGTGGGGCCAGTCGGCCGATCCCAACGACGTCTGGTTCCGCCCGATGCTCGCCCGCTGGAGGTCGCTTGGCATCGTCGCCGTGTTCGCGGCCGGCAACTCCGGCCCGCGGCCCGGCTCAGTCGGCAGCCCGAGCGGCTACCCGGAGGCGCTGGCCGTGGGCGCGGTCGACGGCGAGCGCCAGGTGGCGGCGTTCTCCAGCCGCGGCCCGGTCGACTGGCAGAACCGCGACGGGACCGGCCCGGCGGCGGGCCCGATCGCCAAGCCCGACCTCGTGGCGCCGGGCGTGGATGTGGTCTCCAGCATGGACGGCGGCTACGCGCCGCTGACTGGCACCTCGATGGCCGCGCCCCACGTGGCCGGCGTGGCGGCCCTCGTCCGGTCGGCGAACCCCGCCCTGACCGCGCCGCAGGTGGAGCAGATCCTCCGCACAACCGCCGCCGACGTGGGCCCGCCCGGCCCCGATGCCGCCTCGGGGGCCGGGCTGGTCGACGCGTTGGCGGCCACCCGGGCGGCCGCGGGGCTGCCCGGCGCCCGCGCGCGCGCCGCCCCCACCCGGCGCGCGCTGCGGCGCGCGGCCGGCCGGGTGCGGGTGACGCTCGGCCAGCTGCGCATCAACCGCCGCATCGCACTGGCGGCGGCGACCCGCGTCGGCCGCCTAGAGGCGCGGCTCGGCGTGTCCCCGGGGCCGGCGGTCACGGGGACGCTGCCGCCGATCCGGCGCCTCCGCGCGGAGGAGATGCAGCTCACCCAGCGGATCGCCCAGTCGGCGCTGCGGCGCGCGACGGCCGTCCGGGCCCGGGTGGAGCCGGGGGCGTCCCCCTCGCCGCCTCCGCCGGCCGCAAGCAGCCGGCACGTCGCCCTGTCGGCGCGCCAGCTCCGCATCAACCAGCGGATCGCCCAGGCGGCCCTTCGCCGGGTCGCCGAGGCCGAGTCGGCGGCCGCGGCCTCGGCGATGCTGGCCGCCGGCGAGTCCACCGCGTAGACGTCGGCTGCCGGGGCGGCCATCACCCGCTCGGCCATGTCGAGCTTCCAGCGCGCCAGGAGCCGCTCCTCGTCGGGGTCGCGGTCGTCCCGGCGCGACAGCGCGAGGAACTCCTCCGTGACGAATCCGGGGCGCGGGATCAGCGTGGCGCTCCGGTCGCGGTAGGCGAGCCGAAGACGAAGCGCTCGAGCGCCATGCCGCGCTCGGGGCGGGCCAGGGACGGGTCGGATCGCCGAGGCCTCGTTCAAGCGGTACGAGGACAACCCCGGCGTCACGGAGTACGCCGAGATCCCGGGCCGCGGCCACTCCCTGACGATCGACTCCGGCTGGCGCGAAATCGACGAGTTCGTGTGAGCGGGCCGCGCGTCAGCCCTGGCGGTCCGGTCCGGCGCGCTCGGGCTCGATGCGGATCAGGACCCGCCGCTCGCGCTCCATCCGGGCGCGGTAGTCGTCCCAGTCGATGCCGCCGGCGTCCGCGAAGCGCCGGCGGTAGTCGACCAGCGGCTCCATCGCATCGGGGAGGGAGGCGATCTCCACCGGCCCCTCCACCCAGATCCACGGGCCGAAGAAGCGGTCGGTGAAGAGGCAGAGGTGCGCCCAGGGGTCGGCGCGCAGGTAGCGCACCTTGTAGGCGGTCTCGCGCGAGCTGATGACGATGCGGCCGGCGTCGTCCGGCGCCGCGACGACGGGCGACTGGCGGATGCCGCCGCCCGGCTGCCGGGTCGCAAGGACGCCGCGGTGGTGCTCCCGGACGAAGTCGCGCGCCAGGTCGAGGTCCATGCCCGCCTCCCCTCGATGATGGGCGCATCCTGACGATCGCTGCGGGCGAGCGCAGGCCTCGTGCTCGGCCTGTCGGACGCCGGCCTCGACGGCTGGGGCGCGCCCATGGTCGTCGCCGGGCTCGCCGCCGCCGCGGTCGTCCTGCCGCTGTTCGTGCTGGCCGAGCGGCCTCTGGCGAATCTTGCATGGGTGGGCGGTGCCTCGTCTTCGCCAACGCTGGCCCAGTAGACGCGGATGCGGAACAGGGACAGGGCCGTGATCGGGTCGTCCTGCTGGGGCCCCTGGAAGTAGAAGACGAACAGGAACAACAGCGCGAAGCGCGCGAGGCCGGCACGGTCCTCCCCGAGGCGCTGGCGGCGCTCACCGAGACCCCCGAGGGCTCGCTGGGCTGGCTCGGCGAGCTCGCGCGGGCCGGCGACTACGAGTACCCGGTCGTCCTCGACCAGCAGTTCCCGCCGAAGGCGGTCTGCGAGTGGGCGGCCGAGGTCGGGCCCGACCTGCTCGTGGCCGCGGCCGTCCGCAGGCCCGGCCAGCGCCTGCTCCATGGCGCCTTCGCGGGCCACCTCGCGTACCACGCCCCCTGCCCCGTCCTCCTGGTCCACTAGCTAGCCCTCCACCGCGTAGACGTCGGCCGCCGGGGCGGCCATCACCCGCTCGGCCATGTCGAGCTTCCAGCGCGCCAGGAGCCGCTCATCGTCGGGGTCGCGGTCGTCCCGGCGCGACAGCACGAGGAACTCCTCCGTGACGAATCCGGGGCGCAGGATCAGCGTGACGCTCTGGTCGCGGTAGGCGAGCAGGAAGACGAAGTGCTCGAGCGCCATGCCGCGCTCGGGGCGGGCCAAGGACGGGTCGACCTCGTAGCGGCCCTCGGTGACCGCGCGGAGGGCGAGCTCGAAGGCGTCCCGCGCGCCCGGGCCGCCGAAGGCGGTCCGCACCTTGACCGCGCGCCGCTCGGGCGGGCCGTCGGCGAGGAGGGGGAGCCCCCGCTCCAGCACCTTGTAGGCGTGCGCGACGCCGCCCGGCGAGCCGGGTCCGTGGTAGCGGAGCATGTCCTCGAACGAGAACGCGACCGGCCGGCCCCAGTCGAGGAGCGCGATCACGCCAGGCCCGGGCCCGGCTCCACGTCGACGTCGCCCGAGCGAAGGACCTCGCCGCAGGCGGCGCAGCGCGGCTCGACGTGCGTGATGCTGCCGCACGCGCGGTGGCGGTAGAGGACCGGCGGCCCCGAGTCCTGCGCCGTCCAGCGGTCGCCCCAGGCGACCATGGCCATGAGCACATCTATGAACTCGGAGCCCATCCGGGTGAGGACGTACTCGTCCCGCGGCGGGCGCTCCGAGTAGCGGCGCCGCTCGAGCAGGCCGGCGTCGACCAGGTGCCGGAGGCGCTCAGCCAGGACCTTGCGCGAGATGCCGAGGTCGCGCTGCAGGTCGTCGAAGCGGTTGATCCCGATGAAGACGTCGCGGATGACCAGCGGCGACCAGGGCTCCCCGGCCACGGCCATGCTGCGGGCGATCGAGCAGTTCATCCCGGCGAAGTCGGTTCGCTGCATGCCCGGGAGGGTATCTCAGTTCCTTGAAGGAACGCATCTTGGTAGGGTGCGTTCCCCGAAGGAACCCTTGACCCGCTCCAGCGAGAGGAGGCTCCGATGCAGCTCCCGCCGATCGTCGGCCGAGAGGAATGGCAGGCCTCGCACGAAGGCCTGCTCGCGAAGGAGAAGGCGGCTACGCGGGCCCGAGACGCCCTCGCCGCCGAGCGGCGCCGCCAGCCGATGACCGAGTTCTCCACCGGCTACGACTTCGAGGGCCCGGACGGCGTCGTCGGCTTCCTCGACCTCTTCCAGGGGCGGCGCCAGCTCATCGTCTACCACTTCTGGTTCCCGCCGGGCGGGGAGCCCTGCGGCGGCTGCACGATGTTCACCGACCAGGTCAGCGAGCTCGCCCACCTCAACGCCCGCGACACCTCGTGGGCGCACGTCTCGCGCGCGCCGCAGCCGCAGATCGAGGCCTTCAAGCGCCGCATGGGCTGGTCGGTCCCCTGGTACACGGTCGTCGGCGAGGGCTTCCAGGAGGCGTGCGGGACGACCGAGTACTTCGCGCTGGACGTCTTCCTGCGCGACGGCGACCGAGCCTTCCTCACCTACGCGACCACCGGCCGCGGGGTCGAGGCGCTCGGCAGCGTGTGGACCTTCCTCGACCTGACGCCCATGGGCCGCCAGGAGGAGTGGGAGGACACCCCGCCCGGCCGCCCGCAGACGCCTCCCTACCAGTGGTGGCGCTTCCACGACGAGTACGAGGAGGGCCGGGCGCCCCGGGGGAGCTGACCTACGCCGCCCTCCGGGGCGCCTCCGGCTCGGGGCGCACGGCGTACCCCGCCGCCGTGGCGAGCACGACGGCGGTGAGCAGGATCATGGCGGGCGTGAGGTGGTCGTGGACGACGAGCGCGGCTCCGACGATCGCGCCGGCGAACATGGCCCCCACCGACGCGGCGCGCCGCACCGCGGCGCCGCGGCCCTCGCCCAGGGGTGACTCGGACGTCAGGCCGGTCAGGGTCATCGTCAAGACGGTCGTCGTCATGTCGGGCACTCCCAGCCGGCGGACGGTGGCGTTCCGGAACCCCATCGCCAGCGCGAGGAGGCCGATGACCAGCTCGCGCCGGGCGTTCGCCTCGCCGACGCCCACGCCGATCGCCGCGAGCGGCGCCGCCACCACGAGGGTAGCCTCGCCGAAGAAGGCGCCCGTCACCCAGCGCCGGCGATCGCCCCCCTGCCGGCGCCCGAGCAGGCCGCCGCCGGCCGACCCCACGGCGAAGCAGAGCAGCGACACCAGCGCGGCGCTCGCCGAGAGGCCCGACGCGCCGGCGAGGGCGAACGCGAGGAAGACCACGTTCCCGGTCTGGTTGGCGACGAAGACCTGGCCGAGGCCGAGGAAGCTCACGGCGTCCACGAGGCCGGTCGCGAGCGTGAGCGCGACGAGCGAGCGCGGGAGCGGATCCCCGATCGCCCGCCATCGCGCCTCGATCCGATGGGCGGTCACGCGTCCTCCTCGGTCGGTCGCCGGTTGCCGACGGCCAGCCTACGAGGCGTGAGCCGGGGGTCCACGGCGACGACTGGATCGGCCGAGGGCGGGTATCGAGACACCAGTGGAGTGGCGTCTCGGCCGGCCCCGACGTCTCGGGCGAGGGGAGCGCCGTGTGAGTCGCGGTGCAGGCGGGTAACACCTCAGTGCGCTCGTCGCGTCCGCTTGAGGGAGCCCTCGTTGCGAGCGGCCGGTCGCTCGGCCTTCGGCCTGCCGGCAGCCAGCGAGGAGGAGCGGTTCCCACGGGACGACAGCACGTGCGGCTGGTCGCCAGCCCGACCGCCCCGCGCCGGGCTCGGGTCCACGTCCGGTCGATCCTGGCCGGCGCGCTCACCGGCGAGGCGTTGGACGACGCCGTCCTCCTCACCAGCGAGGTCGTCACCAACGCCATCGTGCACGCCGGGCTGACGGCCGCCCACGTCATCGATCTGGACGTCGGGGCGAACGGCGATCGCCTGTGGGTCAGCGTCTCCGATCCCGGTCCATGCTTCGTTCCGGACCCGCCCGTCCGCCCGCCGGTCGCCCCGGGCGGCCGGGGGCTGTATCTCCTGGCACTTCTGGCCGACCGCTGGGGCGTGCGCTCCGGCCCGCCGTGCGTCGTCTGGTTCGAGCTCGGGCGATCGCCGCAGCCGGCCACCTGACGATCGTGGATCGCGAGCGGCTGCTCCAGATCCAGGCGGCCCTCGACGGCGCGAGCGGGTCGTCGACCCGCGACCTGTGCAGGGCCTGCGCGCAGATCGTCGAGGTGAGCGGGGCCGGCATCTCGCTGATGGTCGGCGGCGGCTCGGAGCCCCTCTGTGCATCGAACCGTACGGCGGCCCGGATCGAGGACCTGCAGTACACGCTCGGCGAAGGCCCGTGCTTCGAGTCCCATGCCCGGCGGGCGCCGGTGGTCGAGCCCGACCTCGCCGAGACCGCCGACGGCCGGTGGCCGAGCTTCCGCGCCGGCGCGATGGCGGCCGGCGCCGCCGCGGTGTTCGCGTTCCCGCTCCGGGTGGGCGCCGCGCGCCTCGGCTCGCTGACCCTGCATCAGGACAGGGCCGGTCCGCTGACCGCCACCCAGTACACGGACGCCCTCGCGACGGCCGAGGTCGCCGTCCACGAGATCCTGGTCGCCCAGGCCGAGGGGGACGACGGCCGTCTGGCCGGTCAGGTCGCGGAGCTCGGCGCCTACCGCGCCGAGGTGCACCAGGCGTCCGGGATGGTCTCCGTCCAGCTGGGCATCACCGTGGCGGAGGGGCTTCTGCGCCTGCGCGCGCGGGCGTTCGCCGAGGGCCGTCCGCTCGCGGACTTGGCGGCCGACGTCGTGACCCGCCGGATCCGGCTCGACCGATGAGGCCTGCGGCGCACGCCCACAACGTCCTAGAATGACGACGACCAGGAGGGGCAGGTGGCGGTGATGGGAAGCGAGCGCCTCGCGCAGACCTTCGTCGACCTGGCGGACACGTTGGTGGACGAGTTCGACGTGGTCGACCTCTACGCGCTCCTGGCCGACCGGTGCGTCGAGCTGTTCGACGCCTCGCAGGCGGGCCTCCTGCTCGCCGACGACGCGGGGACGCTGCGACTGGTCGCGGCGACCAACGAGGCCATCGAGCTGGTCGAGCTGTACCAGCTCCAGAACGACGAGGGCCCGTGTCTCGACTGCTTCCGCTCGGGGCAGCAGGTGCTGATCGCGGATCTGGAGCGAGCCGGAACGGCGTGGCCCAGGTTCGCCCCGGTCGCGCGCCAGGCGGGCTTCCGCTCGGTCAACGCGTTCCCGCTCCGCCTGCGGGATCGGATCCTGGGCGCCCTCAACCTGTTCGACGCGGAGCCGCGGCGGCTCGACCAGGCCGACGTCGTCGCCGCCCAGGCCTTGGCCGACATCGCGACGATCGGCCTGCTCCAGTACCGGACCATCACCGACGCCCATGCGCTCGCGCGCCACTTGAGCGCGGCCCTCGAGAGCCGGATCGCCATCGAGCAGGCCAAGGGGGTGATCGCCGAGCGGCTCAACGTCGGCATGGACGAGGCGTTCGAGCGGCTGCGCCGCTACGCCCGGTCGCGCCGGCGTCGCCTGTCCGAGGTGGCGGAGGAGGTCGTCGCGGGCACCCTGTCGCCCGCCGCGCTCGGCAAATAGCTCCGCCGGCACGTTGCGCCTCGGCGCCGCGTGGCGTAGCTTGACAAGAACGGGCGGTCTACCGCCCGCAGGCCCTGAATTCGCTGCCCGAGACCCCGGCGGCGTCCGAGATCCCTCGTGATCCACCGGACGGACGGAGGTCTCCATGATCACGAAGCAGTGGGGCGGTGAGGCGTTCACAGTGGCCGTCGACGTCGGGGATGGCACGGCGCGGCTGACGCTCGGGGGCGAGCTCGATCTCGCCGGCGGCGAGCGCTTCCGCGAGGCGCTCGAGGCCGCGCTCGCCGCGCGCCATCGGGACGTCGTCATCGAGTGCGGCGAGCTGACCTACATCGACTCGACCGGCATCTCCCTGATCTGCCAGGCGCGGCTGGGCCTTCAGGACGGGGGGACGCTCGTGTTGCGCGGCGCCCAGCCGGGCACCCAGCGGGCGATCGAGCTCTGCGGCTTGGGCGACTGGTTGGACGAATGACGACGGGTCCGCAGGAGCCACTCTGCAGCCTGGCCGTACAGACCGGCGCCGACGGGTCGACCGTCGTCATCAGCGGCGAGCTCTGCTTCTCGAGCTCGGACATCGTCGAGCGGGAGCTCGGCGAGTACGACGGGAGGGCCTACTCGGCGATCGACCTGCGAGGAGTGAGGTTCATCGACCTGAGCGGGCTCAAGGTGCTCAGACGGATGTGGTCCCGGCCGACGCTCGACGGGCACCTCCCGGTGGTGATCCCGGCGCCGTGCGTGCAGCGCCTCATCCGCCTGCTCGAGATGCACGACGAGCTGGTCGTCGCCGAGGTCTCCGCGGACCCTGGGCCGGACGACCCTCCGAGGCGCGGCTGACAAGGCGCTGCGCGAGCCCGAGATTGGCGCAAAGGGTGGGGCCCCCGTCCTCTGCGACGAGTGGATCGGCCGATTGCGGGTACCGATGGGGCGTGGAGAGGGGACCGTCACCACCACCGCCCACGGAGATGCGCACGGTCGAGCTCGTCGCGGGCCGAGATGCCCCGGGCCGGGCCCGGGGAGTGGCTGGGATGGGTGGGCCGGTACCTGGAGCCCGGACAGCTCGACGCGGCCCGCCTGATGGTCTCCGAGCTGGTGTCGAACTCGGTCGAGCACTCCGGCATGCCCGAGGGCGGGCCGATCCAGGTCTGCGCGACGGGGTCTGACCGCGGGATCCGGGTGAGCGTGCGGGACCGCGGGCACGGCCTCGAGTCCGCC
>DATAGF010000064.1:0-4920 GCA_036257075.1 Miltoncostaeaceae bacterium | reverse complement strand
ACACGCGGTGGATCGGCGGGGTCGACCGGGTCCGAAGGCTCGACGAGGGGCCGATCGGCGTCGGCTCCCGGGTGGAGCGCTCGGCCCGCTTCCTCGGGCGCCGGCTCGACTACGTCAACGAGGTCGTGGAGCTCGAGACCGGCTCGCGGCTGCGGATGCGCTCGGTCCGCGGGCCGGTCCCGATGGACATCACCTACGCCTTCGCCGACGCCGGGCCCTGGCGGACGCGCGCGTCGATCCGGGTCCGGGGCGAGGCTCGCGGCGCCTTCCGCCTCGCCGGCCCGCTGCTCGGGCCGATGGTGCGCCGGTCCGTGGCCGCCGACCTGCGCCGGCTGAAGGCGCTGGCCGAGGGCGGCGCTTAGCGCGCGGACCTCCAGCCCCGGAAGGCGGCGAGGAGGGCGTCGCGGGCTCGCCGGAGAGCTCCTCCTGCGGCAGCCGGCCGAGGGCGGCGAGCGTCTCGCGCATCTGGTCGAGGTAGGCCTGGCACCCGCCGCAGAGTGCGAGGTGCCGCTCGAAGCGCGCCAGTCCGGCGGGCGACATGGGGCCCTCGAGGTAGTCCGTCACCAGCTCGACGAACTCCTGGCACGTGAGCTCTGCGACCGTCACGACGCCCCCTCCGCCGCTTGGGTCTCGGCCGAGGCGAGCCGCTCCTGGGGGTCGCTCCAGGGCGCCGGCGGCGCCGCCCACCAGCCGGGCCGCAAGCCGCGCCAATCCTGGAAGCGGTCAGGGTCGACCGCGGGGCCGCCCCCCTCCTCCCCGCGCCGCCGAAGGGCGGCGAAGGGGAGGCTCCGCCGCTCGCGGCGACCGTGGGCGCGCGCCTGGTTCAGCAGGATCCCGAAGACCCAGGTGCGCAGCGACGAGCGCTCCTCGAAGCCGTGATGCCCCGAAGGACCGCCAGCCAGGTCTCCTGGACGACCTCCTCCGCGACGGCCGGCTGGGCACGTGGGCGAGGGCCAGCCTCAGCAGGGCGGGGCCCCAGCGGTCGACCAGGTCCCCGAAGGCCGCCTCGTCGCCGCGGCGCAGCGCCGCCACCAGCTGAGCATCGCCGGACACGGGCCGAGGGATCCTCCCACGGCCGGCGCCCGGCGCGGGCGGGATCAGGTCAGGTCGTCGTGGTCGCCGCGGACCCAGGCGACGTGGCGGGCCGCCGAGCGGCGGACCACCTCGCGGGCGCCGCCGTCGATCACGTTGGTGAAGTTGCCGTAGAGGCGGTCGAACTCCAGCCCGTCGATGTGACGGGCGACCCGCCCGGCCACCTCCGCCGACAGCGGCAGGTGGTTCGGGTAGCTGCGCATGAAGGCCACCGACGCCCGGTCCGGGTTCGCGAACACCGTGTCGGAGCTCAGCAACACCCCCCGCCCCTCGGCGCCGGCGGCCCAGTGCACGATCGCGCTGCCGGGGAAGTGCCCGCCCGGCTGGCTCAGCGTGACCCCCGGCAGCACCTCGAGCGTCCCGGACCAGGGCCGGATGGAGGGGTCGGGCCGGGCGACCCAGCCGAGGTCGGCCTCGGCGACGAGGACCGGCGGGCCGCCCAGGGCCCGGCTCCACTCGACCTGCACGCCGAACATGTGGGGATGGCTCGCCGCGACGGCGACGACCTCGCCCAGCGCCCGGATCCGCCCGACGGCCTCCTCGTCGACGAACCCGATCGGGTCCCACAGCAGGACCCCGTCGGGCGTGCCGACCGCCTTGGACTGCTGGCCGATGCCGACGGCCGGGCTCGCCTCGATGCCGAGCAGGCCCGGCTCGAGGTCGGTCACGACGGTCCTGTGGCCGGCGCCGGCGAGCTCGGCGAGGGTGGTCCAGCGCTGCCCGCCGGCCGGCACCCACTGGCGCTCGTCGGCGCAGATCGCGCAGGCCTCGGGGCGCCCGGCGTGCTCCACCGCGCAGGTCCGGCAGATCGAGAACTCGCCCGTCATGCCCGGTACGCGAGGAAGAGGGTGCCGTTGGCGCTGCGGGCGACGTCGACGAGCGCCAGCCGCCGGAGGTCGTCGTCGCCGTCGAAGAGCCGCCGGCCGCGGCCGGCGACCACCGGGGCGACGACCAGCCGCAGCTCGTCGACCAGGCGGGCGCGCAGCAGCGACTGGGCGAGCTGGATGCTCCCGTGGACCCCGATGTCGCCCCCGGACCCCGCCTTCAGGTCCGCGACGTAGTCGGCGACGGGGGTCGTGACCACGGTCGAGTTCGACCACTCGAGCGCGGGGGCGCCCGAGGTGACGACGTGCTTCGGGGTCGTGTTGATGAAGCTCGCGAAGGGCTCGAGGTCGGACGTGGGCCAGTGGGCCGCCCAGTCGTCGTAGGTCCTGCGCCCGAGCAGGACGTCGTCCTGGGAGCCGATGACGCGGGCGAGGTTGTCGAACAGCTCCGGGCCGGCGTCCATGAACCGGCTCGGCTCCTCCGCCACCCCGTCCAGCGACAGCAGCTGGTAGAGGACCACGTCTCTCATTTCGGCGCCAGGACGTGTACCACGATGCCGGACGAGAAGACGGACGTGTCCAGCAGCCGCAGGTGGGTCGTGTCGATCCCCTCGATGAGCCGCTGGCCGCCGCCGGCGAGCACCGGGAAGACCCAGAAGTGGAATTCGTCGACGAGGCCGTGCTCCAGGAGGGCGCGGTCCAGCTCGCCGGTGCCGAACTTCAGCAGGTCGCCGCCGGGCTGCTCCTTGAGGGCCGCGACGCCCTCTGCGACGTCGCCCTCGATGATCGACGCGTTCCAGGTCGTCTCGGTCAGCGTGCGCGACGCGACGTGCTTGGGCATGGCATTCAGCCTGTCCGCGTAGGCGTCGCCCGACCGCTGGGGCCAGGCCTTCGCGAAGACCTCGTAGGTCTCGCGCCCCAGCAGTAGGGCGTCGGCCGCCGCGATCAGCTTCGACGCGTACGCCATGTGCTCGTCGTCCCAGTAGGGCGGCCCCCACACCTGCGGAGCGCCGATGCTCCCGTCGAGCGTCACGAACGTCGACTCCACGAGCTTCCTCATCGCTCGTCGCCTCCTCTCGGGTCTCGGTCGTAAGGTCTACCCCCCCGACGAACGGGGGCGGCGTGGATCGACGCGGCCGTTACACCGACCGCTGGTACGCCCGCAGGGCGCGCACCGCGGCCCAGCCGCAGGCCAGCGCGGCCGCGGCCAGCAGGCCGGTCCATCCGGCGACGTCGCCCCAGTCGGGGTTCGCCGCCAGGGCCTCGCGGCCGGCCTCGATCGCCCAGTTGACCGGGTTGTAGCTGGCCACGTCGGCAAGCCACCCGGGCGCGAGCGAGCTCGGCAGGAACGCGGTGGACAGGAAGGTGAGCGGCAGCACCAGGAAGTTGACGGCGCCGATGAGCGTCTCCTCCTTGCGGGCGAGGAGCGCGATGGCCATCGACAGGCCGCCGATCGCCCACGCCAGCAGGATCGAGCACCCGGTCAGCACGGCCACCCCGGCCACGCCACCGGCGAGGTCGGCCCCACGCGCGAGCCCGAGGCCCACGATGATCAGGGACTGGATGACCACGATGGCGGCGAGCTGCCCCAGCGGCCCCGCGACCAGCGATGCCCGCCGCGCGGGCGAGACCAGGAAGCGGTCCATCACGCCCCGGTCGAGGTCGTTGATGATCCCCATCCCGCTCCAGCCGGCCGAGAAGAGCGCCGTCATGACGACGATGCCGGGGACCAGGAAGTCGACGTAGTCGTCGCCCCCGAAGCCCGGGATCTCGACGACCCGCTCGAAGAGGCCGCCGAAGAGCAGCAGCCAGATGACCGGCTGGACGAGCGTGATGGCGACGTACCAGGGCTGGCGCCACAGGATGCGCAGCCAGCGGCCTGCCATGAGGCCCGAGTGTGTGAGGGCGGCGGTCATGGGGTCTCCTCCGTGTGGTCGTCGCCGGACGCGAAGGCGCGCCCGACGCGCTGCAGATAGACGTCGTCGAGCGAGGGCCGCGAGACGGTCACCGAGGCGACCGCGACGCCGGCGGACTCGAGGGCCGACAGGAGGGCCGGGACGGCCGTGGCGCCCTCGTCGACGCGGGCGCGCAGGGCGAGGCCGTCGAGGGTGACCTCCCGGACGCCCGCGACCCGCTCGAGGGCGAGCGTCGCGCGTCCGTTGGCCTCCGGCCGCCGCAGGTCGACCGCGACGGCGTCGCCGCGCAGGCCGGCCTTCAGGTCCTCGGGGCGGCCCTCGACCACGATCCGGCCGCGCTCGACGATTGCCAGGCGCGAGGCGATCTGGTCCGCCTCTTCGAGGTAGTGGGTGGTCAGGAGGATGGTCAGCCCCTCCTCCCGCGCCAGCCGGGTGATCTCCGCCCACAGGGCGGTGCGGATCTCCGGGTCGAGGCCGGTGGTCGGCTCGTCCAGGAACAGCACGCTCGGCCGGTGGACCAGGCCCATCGCGATGTCCAGGCGCCGTTGCATGCCGCCCGAGTAGGTCCCGGCCCGCCGGTCGGCGGCCTCGCCCAGGCCCATGCGGTCGATCAGCTCGGCGGCCCGGGCGCGGACCTCGCCGCGCCGCAGGCCGTGGATGCGGCCCTGGAGCGTGAGGTTCTCGCGGGCGGTCGCCTCGGGGTCGAGGCCGGAGCGTTGGGCGATCACGCCGATCGCTCGCCGCACCCGGTCGGGCTCGCGCAGGACGTCGAGCCCCGCCACGCGCGCCTCGCCCGCGTCCGGGCGGGAGAGGGTCGTCAGCACCTTGACGGTCGTCGACTTGCCCGCCCCGTTCGGGCCGAGGAGCGCGAACACCGTCCCGCCCTCCACCTCCAGCCCGAGGCCGTCGAGCGCGCGCACCCCGCCGGGGTACGACTTCACGAGCCCGGCGGCCGAGATCGCAGTCGTCATGCCTGCTCCATTCTCTTGATCATCGAATCTCTCGACGTGTAAGGTTGTTCCTGCGGGCGGTACCTTACGCGTCGAAAGGTTTTTATGTCAAGAGACTCGAAGGATGAATTAATCGGC
>DATAGF010000062.1:0-10536 GCA_036257075.1 Miltoncostaeaceae bacterium | reverse complement strand
GGGCGGGACTGCTCGTGAGCCTGCACGGCCAGGGGCTCTACGAGGGCCGGCGCGGCCTCGACCCGGGGCCGGCCACGCCGCGCGCCGAGCGCGAGCCCGAGGTGCGGGCGTTCCTCGCCGAGCAGGACGACGTCCAGGAGGCCCTGCGGACGCGCATCGGCGCCGCGCCCGAGCTCGACGCGTGGGCCTGGGCGGGGTACCGCCTGCTCCAGACCTGGGACGTGATGAGCCTCTTCCTCACGTGGGGCACGCTCTGGGACCGCGGGCGGCTCACGCTGCCCCAGGTGCCGCGCGGCGCCGGCGACCCCGGCGTCGAGCTCACGCTGGCGGCCCGCGGCGAGGGCGCCGTCGTCTGCGACCCGTGGCCCTTCGCCGAGGGGGCGGTGGAGCTCCCCGTGGAGGCGCGGACGGTCCCCGACCGGCGCTACGCGTCGGCCGGGGACCTCGCGGCCGAGCTCTCGCGGGCGGCCTGGGCCACGCGCGGGTTCCGGCTCCGGCCCGCCTGAGGGCCGGCCCCTCGGACCCCGTCAGCCGGCCTCGTACTTGAAGGAGAGGTTGAGGCGGGCGCGGTACTGCTGCACCTTGCCGTCGTCGCCGACCGTCACGTCCAGCTTGGTGACCTCGGCCACGCGGAGGTCGCGCAGCGAGCCGCTCGCCGTGGCGACCGCGGCGGCCGCGGCGTCCTCCCACGACGTGTCGCTCGTGCCGATGACGTCGATGACCCGATACACGCTGTTCGCCATGAGGGGGTCCTTTCTCCGGGGTTCGGGTGCCGCGTGCACCCTACGCGTCAGCGCCGCGGTGGCGCGACCATCCCCTCGGAGGCGAGCCGCCGCACCGTGAGCTCGACGCGGCCGCGCAGGTTGGCGTCGGCGGGGAAGGCGACCCGGCCCGAGGCGGGGTCGCCGACCGTCGCCGACCCCTCGCCGCGCGCCAGGCGCAGGGCGGCGTAGGCGCAGCAGAGCGCGTCCAGGCGGGCGGCGTCGTGCAGCGCGGCCCAGTCGTCGCCTCCCGGGTGGGGGGCCCAGCCGTCCAGGTCGAGCACCCCGGACAGCAGCTCGTGGGCCCGCGCCATCCCGGCGGGGCGGGCCCGCCCCCCGCCCTTCGGCCGGTAGCGCGGTGCGCGGACGCCCAGCCAGGCAGGCCGGTAGTCGGCGAGGTCGAGGACGGGCGCGCCGGGCGGGTGCTCCCGCTCCCACTCGAGCTCGCGCAGGACGAGGTCGGGGAGGGTCTCGACGACCTCCCGCCCGGGCCGCAGGAGCGCGGGCGCGATCCCCATGCCGCGCGCACCTCCGAAAACCCGCTCCAGGCGCCGGCGCGAGACGGGGAAGGCCGGGACGTCGCACCAGGCGAGCACCCGCTCGGCGTCGCGGCTGCCCTCGGCGTTCGGCACCACGAGGGGGGCGTCGACCGCGACCCAGGCGGCGCCATCGGGGACCGCGGCGAGCACCTCGTCGTCGCCCCCGGCCAGCGCGAGTGCCTCAAGGCGCCCGGCGTCGTCGAGGCAGGCGACGGCGGAGCGGCGTTCCGAGGCCACCAGGTCGAGTCGCTGCAGGAGGTGGATACCGGCGACACGCATTGATTACGCAACCATAAGGCGCTCACCTGGACGACCCGCCTCGCGGACCACTAGTCTGCCGGTCCCTGCCCCCGAGTCGGCAGAGTGCCCGCACATGAGCACGATCCTCCTCCTCGTCATCTCGATCGTGGCCCCATGGACCGTCCACCTGGCCCCGCCGCGCCAGCGGCCGCTGGCCCTCGTGGGAGTCATCGCCGTCTTCCTCCTCTACGGGATCTTCGCCGAGAACCCGCTCACCCAGTGGGAGATGTGGGCCGGCCTGGCGGCCGGGATCCTGACGGTCATGTTCCTCGCCGGCGGAGCCGGCACCGGGCGCTCCTCGCGCCCGCGGAGCCCCGCCCGGTCGCGGTCGGCGCGCCGCAGGCCGGGCCCCTTCGAGGAGGGCAACGAGCCCACGGGCGAGCTCTAGCCCCCGCCCGACGGGCGCGCCCCGCTAGGGGTCGGCTCGCTGCAGGTGGGCCCGGATGAGGCGGTCGGCCCGATCGGGCTCCTCGAGCAGCACCAGCCCGCGGCGCAGCGCCTTGACGCCGTTCGTCTTGTCGCCTGCGGCGAGGAGCGCGATGCCGAGCGGCAGGAACGCGTCGGCGTAGCGGGGGTCGAGGCCGACGGCGGTCTGGCCGGCCGCGACGGCCTCGGGGACGCGGTCCTCCTGGATCAGGGCGTAGGCGCGGAAGCCGGCGGCGGCCGCGTCGGCCGGGTCGAGGCGGGCCGCGGCGGTGAAGGCGACCAGGGAGGGGCGGTCCTGCCCCAGCTTCGACAGGGCGACGCCGCGACCCAGCTCGGCGGCGGCGAGGGTCGCGTCGCGGGCCCGCGCGCGGTTGTAGGCGCCCAGGGCCTGCTTCCAGCGCACCTGCTTGGCCAGCAGGTCGCCCTGCACGAGCTGGCCGGCGGCGCTCTCGCGCCAGCTCGACCGCCATCCGTCGATGAGGGCCTGGGCGTCGACCAGCTTGCCGCTGTCGATCAGCTGGCGCGCCTGGGCGAAGGAGTACGCCATGTCCGAGGGCGCCCGCCGCACGGCGACCGTGAGCGAGGTCGCGTAATCGGGGGCCTTCTCCCAGTCGGGCTTGGGCGTCACCTGCACCGACATGGCCTGGCCCCGTCGCACCAGGTCCACGCTCGCGGGCTTGTTGGCGGGGAGGGCGCGCATGGCGGCGGACCATCCGCCGGTGGTGGCGACGCTGCGCCCGTCGATGGCCGTGATCACGTCGCCGCGCCGGATGCCGGCCGCCGCGACGGTGCCCTTGGGGCCGGCGACGGCGACGAGCTGGCCAGGCGTGTCCGTGCCGGCCTGGCGGCGGAAGGTCGGCAGCAGGGGGACGGTGTAGGCGTCGAAGAGGCCGCGCGGGGGCGTGAGGCGAAGGCGGAAGCGGGCCTCGAGCGGCCGGGAGGTGCGCCCGTCGTCGCCAGTCGCCTGGATCCGCAGCCGGTATGGCCCCTGCAGCAGCTGGAAGCCGGAGTCGTCGACCCCCTCGATCCGCAGGTAGACGCGCCCGGCCCGCCGCTCCGCCGCGTCGGTCGCGGTCTGGACGATCTTCCCGTCCCGGGGCCGGATGATCTGCACCGTCAGCTTCGCGGCGCTCGAGACCCGCACCCCGACGAGGAAGCGGGCGTGGCCCTGCTGCGCCGAGACCACCCTGGGCAGGCGGAGCGAGTCGAGCGCCGGCGGCGCGGTGGGCGCCGTGGGGGCGGTCGGGGCGGTGGGGGTGGTCGGCGAGGTCTGCTGGGCGACGGCGACGGGCGCCGTCCCTGCGAGCGCCGCCGCGGCGAGGGCCGCCGCTGTGACGAGGCGCAGCACGCGGGAGACCCTAGCAGCGGCCCGGCGACCGTCCTGTGCAGGCAGTTCCCGGCGGGGCGGCGGCGTCGGGGAGTAGAGTGCCGCCCGACCATGGCCGCGCCTCTCGCCCCCGTCGAGGTGATCGAGCGGAGCCGGCGCGGGGAGGTGGTGGACCGGGAGAGCCTGGACGCCTTCGTGCGCTCCTGGCTCGACGGCACCGCCGACGACGCCCAGATGGCGGCGTGGTGCATGGCCGCCTGCCTGCGCGGCATGCCCTCCGAGCACGTCGAGGCGCTCACGCGCGCGCTGCTCGCCTCGGGCGACCGCCTCGAGCTCGGGACCCTCGGGCCGACCGGCGACGTCGCCTCGACGGGCGGCGTGGGCGACACGACGCCTCTGGTGGCCGCGCCCCTGGCGGCGTCGCTCGGCGTCAGGGTGGCCTCGCTGGCCGGCCGCGGCCTGGCCCACACGGGCGGCACGCTGGACAAGCTCGAGGCGATCCCGGGCTTCAGGGGGGAGCTGCCCCTCGGCCGCTTCGTGCGCCAGGTGAAGGAGGTCGGGATCGCGGCGACCGCCCAGCCGCCGCGCCTCGCGCCGGGCGAGCGCCGCCTCGCCGCCCTCCGCGACGCCACGGGCACCGTGCCGGCGGCCGGGCTCATCGCCGCCTCGCTGATGAGCGGGAGGATCGCCGGTGGCGCGGGTGCCATCGCCCTCGACGTGAAGGCCGGCGGGGGCGGCCTGTTCCCGGATGAGGCCGAGGCCCGCGCCGCCGCCGGCCTCATGGCCTCCCTGGCGGAGCCCTGGGGGCGGCGCGTGCGCTGGACGGTCAGCTCGATGGCCCAGCCGCTCGGCCGCTGCGTGGGCACCGCCCTGGAGGTCGGCGAGGCCGGCGAGGTGCTTCGCGGCGGGGGCTCCTCCGACCTCCGCGACCTCGCCGTGCGCCTGGCCGGCTCGCTGGCCGAGGCCTCCGGGGTGGCGCCGGAGGGGGAGGGGGAGGGGCGCGCCGCTGAGGCCCTGCGGTCGGGCGCGGCGCTCGCGGCCGCCGAGCGCTGGGTCGAGGCCCAGGAGGGCGACCCCGGGGTGTGGACGGACGCGGGCGCGCTGCCGCTCGCCCCGGTCCGCGACGAGGTGCCCGCCGCGGCCGGCGGGCGGGTCGACTCGATCGACGCCCGCGGCGTGGGCGAGGCGGCCCGCTGGCTCGGCGCCGGGCGCCTGCACGCGGACCAGTCGGTCGATCCCGTGGCCGGCGTCGAGCTGCTGGTCAAGGCCGGCGCCGAGGTCGCCGCGGGGCAGGCCGTCGCGGTGGTCCACGCCCGCGACGACTGGGCCGCCGGGCGCGGACGCGAGATGGTTGCCGCCTGCGTGCACGTGGCGGCGGAGGGCGGCGAGCCGCCGCCGCCGCTCGTGCTCGCCGAGGGGAGGGGCGGTGCCTGAGCTCCCTGAGGTCGAGACCATCCGCCGCCAGCTGGCCGAGCTGCTCCCCGGCCGGACCGTCGCCCGCGCCGAGGTGGACGATCCCCTGCTGGTCAGCCCGGAGGACCCCCTGGCGTTCTCCGCCCAGGTCGAGGGGCGACGCATCGAGTCGGTCGGCCGGCGGGGCAAGTACCTGCTGGTCGAGCTCGACTCGGGCGACACGCTCGCGATGCACCTGCGGATGACCGGCCGCCTGCACTGGCGCCCGGGCGCCCCCGCCGACGACGACGGGGAGCGCTTCCCGCGCGCCCGCTTCGACCTCGACGACGGCAGCAGCGTGACCTTCGGCGACATGCGCCGCTTCGGCCGCGCCTGGATCGTCCCGGCGACGCTGGAGGACCGCGAGGGTTACTGGTCGGCCCGGGTCGGCATCGAGCCGCTCTCGCCGCGCTTCACCGGCCGCGTCCTGGCGCGGCTGCTGGAGGGGCGCCGCGGGCCCATCAAGGCCGTCCTGCTCAACCAGGCCCTGGTCGCCGGCCTGGGCAACATGTACGTGGACGAGGCCCTCTTCCAGGCCCGGATCCACCCGCTGCGGCCGGCCGGGACCCTGGACGCCGGCGAGATCCGCCGCCTGCACCGCGCGATCCGCGACCGCCTGGCCGCGGCGGTCGAGGCCGGGGGCGCGTCAATCGACAGCTACCGCGACTCACTGGGGGAGCGCGGCACGATGCAGGACCTGCTGCGCGTGCACCTGCACGAGGGCGACCCCTGCCCGCGCTGCGGCACGACCATCCGCAAGACCCGGGTCGCCCAGCGCGGCACCTACTGGTGCCCCCACTGCCAGCCGGAGCCGCCGCCGTGGTGAGCGAGGTGGCCGGGGTGCGGGTCGGCCACTGGACCGATGCCGCCGCCGGCACGGGCTGCACCGTCGTGCTGCCGCCGCCCGCTTCGGTGGGCGGGGTGGAGGTGCGCGGCGGCGGGCCCGCCACCCGCGACACCGACCTGCTGGGGCCGCTGGCCTCGGTGCAGGACGTGACTGCGCTGGTGCTGAGCGGGGGGAGCGCCTTCGGCCTCGAGGCGGCCACGGGCGTCGTCCGCTGGTGCGAGGAGCGCGGGCTCGGCCACGACACCGGCGCGGCCCGCGTGCCGGTGGTCCCGGCCGCCTGCATCTACGACCTCGGCGTCGCCGCCGACGGCCCCAGGCCCGGGGCGGAGCAGGGCTACGCCGCCTGCGAGGCCGCGGCGGCGGGCCCCCACGCGGTCGGCAGCGTGGGCGCCGGCACGGGGGCGACCGTCGGCAAGCTGCGCGGCCAGAGCGGCTGGTGCAAGGGCGGCCTGGGCGCCGGGGCGCGCCGTCTCTACGACGGGGCGACGGTGGCCGCCCTGGCGGTCGTGAACGCCTGGGGCGACGTCCTCGACGAGCGCGGGGCGGTGCTCGCGGGCGCGTGGGATGCGCGCGAGGGCTTCCTGGGCGCGACCCGACGCGTGATCGAGCTCCCGCCGGAGCACCCGCGGCTGGCGGCCCCGGGCAGCACCACGCTCGCGTGCGTCGTCACCGACGGCCGACTGCACAAGTCGGAGTGCTCCATCGTCGCCCGGATGGCCCAGGCCGGCGTCGCGCGGGCGGTCTCGCCGGCCCACACGCCCTTCGACGGGGACGTCGTCTTCTGCCTGTCGACCGGGACGCGCCCCGTGAGCATGTTCGCCTGCGGCGTCGCCGCCGCCGAGGCGGTGGCCGACGCCATCCGCGACGCGGTCCGGCGCGCGGCGCCGGTGCGCGGCGTGCCGACCGCCTCCGACCGGGCCGGGAGCCGAGCCGAGTAGCATCGGCCGTCGATGCCGGACCTCACCGCGCCGCTCGTCAACTTCGCCACCGACCAGGTCGGCAGCTACGGGCTGCTCGCGGTCTTCCTGCTGATGATCCTCGAGAGCGCCTGCATCCCAGTGCCGAGCGAGGCGATCATGCTCTACGGCGGCTTCCTCGTGAGCCGGGGCGACGAGAACCTCTGGCTCATGGTGGGCGCCGGCGTGCTGGGCAACGTGATCGGGTCGTGGATCGCGTACGGCGTCGGCCGCTACAAGGGGCGCGAGTGGGCGCTGCGCTGGCACTGGTTGCACATCACGCCCAAGCGATTGGACAGCGCCGACCGGTGGTTCGCCCGCTACGGCGACTGGGCGGTGCTGTTCTCGCGCTGCCTGCCGATCATCCGCACCTTCATCTCGCTGCCCGCCGGCATCGCGCGGATGCCCTTCTGGCGCTTCACCGTCCTGACCCTGGTCGGCTGCATCCCCTGGGTGCTGATGCTCACGCTGGCCGGCCGGGCGGTGGGCGACAACTGGGAGGACCTGCAGAAGCAGCTGCACTACTTCGACTACGCCCTCATCCTCATCTTCGTCGGCACGATCACGTGGCTGGTGATCCGGCACCGGCGCCGCCGGCGCCCAGCGGAAGCGGAGGCCTGATGGACCCCGAGGACATGCGGCGGCTCGCGATCGAGCGCGTCGAGGCGCTCTTCAACCGTGGCGAGATCGACCGCATCGAGGAGTTCGTCACCCCCGACTTCGTCAACCACGAGGCCTGGCCGGGGGAGGACCCGGGCTACGAGGGCTTCCGGCTGCGGATGCGCCGCCTGCACGAGGCGATCTCGGACCTCCACATGGAGGTCCACGAGGTCCTCGCCGACGGCGACCTGGTCGCCTACCGGGCGACCCTGTCCGGCACCCACACGGGCCCGCTGCTCGGCGTCCCGCCGACCAACCGCCCCTTCAGCGTCCAGCACATCCACATGCTGCGCATCCGGGACGGCAAGGCGTCCGAGCACTGGGCGAGCCGCGACGACCTCGGGATGCTCCAGCAGCTCGGGGTCCTCCCCGGGCCGCCGTCCGGCTGACCGCCGCTACGCGACCCCGATCAGGGGGTCGAGGAGGCCGGAGTCGTCCAGGGCCTTGAGCTCGTCGAAGCCTCCGATCGGCGTCCCGTCGACCAGGATCTGGGGGAACGTGTAGCGCCCGGTGAGCTCGACGAGCCGACGGCGCGCGTCCAGGTCGTACCTGGGCAGGTGCACCTCCTCGAAGTCGACGCCCTTGGCCGTGAGGAGGCGCTTCGCCCGGACGCAGAAACCGCACGCCTCGCTGGTGAAGACCTTGATGTGGGGGACCATCCGCTCCAGAGGCTAGCGGCGCTGTCGAGACCGGGGCCCGGGGCCCCTGCGATGATGCCCACCATGGCGGCGTTCGATACCGACGCGGTGGTGCTGCGCAGCATCCGCTACTCGGAGGCCGACGCCGTGCTGGCGCTCTTCACCCGCGAGCGGGGGAGGGCGTCGGCGATCGTGAAGGGGGCCAGGAGGACGACCTCGCGCCTGGGCGGCCGCCTCCAGCCCGGCGTCTGCGCGCGGGTGACGATCCACGAGGGGCGCGGCGACCTCGGCACCGTCCGCGCGGCCGCCGTGGTCGACGCCCACGCCGGCCTCTGGGTCGCCGGCCACCGCCTCCAGGCGGCCGGCTGCGTCCTCGAGAGCGTCATGCGGGTCATGCCCGAGGGCGAGGCCAACGAGGAGGCCTGGCACCTGCTCGCGCGCACCCTCGACCTGCTCGCGCGAGCGCCCGCGCCGGCCGGGCCCGCCCGGCTCGACCCGCTGGTCCTGGGCTGCCAGGCGAAGCTGCTGGTGGTGAGCGGCCTGCTGCCGATGCTCGGCCGCTGCGCGCGCTGCGGGGCGGCACCGCCGCTGCCGGCCTTCTCGGCCGCCGCCGGCGGGGCCCTCTGCCAGGACTGCGCCGCCGGGGCCGACCCGGTGGAGGCGGCGGCGCTCGAGGCGCTCGCGGCCCTGGTGGGGCGCCCGCTCGCCGAGGCGCGCGAGGCCCTGCCGCCCGAGGCCGCACCGGGCGTCGAGCGCCTGGTGGGCCTCGTGCTGCAGGAGCACCTCGGGGTCAGGCTGCGATCGGCAGCGCCCCTCTGAGGTTGGCCTCGACGATCGCCTGCTGATCGGCCGGCGGCGGGGCGAGGCCGTCCCGGAGGCCGTCCGCGATGGGGCGATCGTACCCCCGGCCCGCGGGGCCGCACACGCCCGCCCAGCGGTCAGAGGTCGGCCGCGAGGACGAGGTAGCGCCGCCCGTCCACCTGGAAGTCACGCTCCGGCTCGCGGGCGAAGCCGGCCGAGGCGTAGAGCCGCCGGGCGGCGCGCATCGAGGGCTGGGTCCACAGGAGCATGCGCCGGAGCCCCGCCTCCCGCGCGCGATCCATGGCGGCGTCGACCAACGCGCGCCCCACGCCCATGCGGCGGCACTCGGGGTCGGTGGCGAGCAGGTGCATCTCGGCCTCGTCGTCGCCGGCCAGGCGCCGAGCGGGCGACGGCGGCAGGACCAGGACGACCACGCCGGCCGGGCTCGTCCACCCGGCCGGCCAGGCGCAGAGGACTTCGCCCCGGGCCCGGACGGCAGCCGGGGAGAAGATCTCGGCGGCGCGCTCCGGCGCCGTGAAGCCGCCCTCGACGTAGGCCCTCATGAGGAGTCGCTGCAGGTCCGCGTCGGAGACGTCGCGCTCCAGGATGGTCTCGATGCGGATCGTCATCTGTCCACCACCGACTCGGACCTCCCGAGTCTGCCGTGAAAACGGCACATGCGCGCCGGCGTTTCAGGAGGCCTGGCCGATCGGCGCTCACGCCTCGCCTCTCGACCAGCTCAGAGCTGGTCGAGGCCCGCACCGGAGCGCCGCTACCGTGAGGATTATGAAGAATCTCGTGATCCTCGTGCTCGCTGCCCTCGCCCTGTCCGCGGGCGGCGCCGCCTCCGCCCAGGCCGCGACGTTCTCCGATCCGGCGGGGGACAATTGCGCCGGCGGCTTCTGCGGCCCGGATCTCACCGGTGTCGGCTCCCGCGTCGGCGACGACGGGACGGTGTTCCTGTCGGTCACCCGCGCCGGCTCGGTCTGCAACACGATGAGCTACCCGGCCGCCGAGGTCCAGCCCATGTTCGAGCTGCTCGCCGACGGGGCGACCTCCCAGGCCGACGCCGGATCGTACCTCGGGCACGCGTGGGCCGTCTCGAGCACGAGCGACTTCCGGTGGAGCACGAGCGAGGTTCCGCTCCAGAGCACGGTGAGCGCGGGCGCGGTCGAGGTCGCCATCCCGCCCTCGATCATCGCGTCGGTCGGCGGGCTGCCGCTGAAGCTCTTCGTCACGAATTCGTGCCGCGAGTTCCCGTTCACGCCGCTGCTGGAGTCGAAGGACATCGCCCCTGACACGGGGCTGTACCGCATCGAGGCCCCCCCGGCTCCCGATGTGTGCCGAAACATCCCCGGGACCCAGTCCAGCGTGCCGGCAGGCCTGTCCCCCGACGGGTCCGGCAACTGCGTGGCCGACGCCTGCCCCGACATCGCGGGCGTCCAGGCCACCGTTCCTGCCGGCTACTCGCGCGGCCCGTCGGGCGAGTGCACCCAGGTCGACTTCACCGGCACCGCCGGTCGCGACAGGATCGTGGGCAACGCCCTCGCCAACACGATCCGCGGCGGCGGCGGCAACGACCGCCTCTTCGGCGCGGCCGGAGCGGACCGGCTGATGGGCGAGGCCGGCGCGGACAAGCTCGTCGGAGGTCCGGGGCGCGACCGGCTCGCCGGGGGACCCGGGAACGACGTGGTGGACGGGCGAGACCGCGGACGCCGCGATGTCGTCGCCGGCGGCGCCGGGAGCGACATCTGCTACCACGACGCTGGGGACATCCTCACCGGTTGCGAGCGGCGGATCCGCGCCTAGCCCGCCACGCGGGAGGGTTC
>DATAGF010000049.1:0-6143 GCA_036257075.1 Miltoncostaeaceae bacterium | reverse complement strand
TTGGCCACGAGGACCGAGCCGATGCGCTTGCGGGCGGGGGTCACGCGGCGAACAGGATCGGCTCGAGCCCCAGCGTCAGCCCCGGCCGCTCGGGCACGGCGCGCACCGCCATGACGACCCCCGGCATGAAGCTGTCGCGCGAGAGCGAGTCGTGCCTGATGGTCAGCGTCTCGCCGTGGCCGCCGAGCAGCACCTCCTGGTGGGCGACCAGCCCCGGCAGGCGCACCGAGTGGATCGGCACCTCGCCCTCCATCATCCCCGCCGTGCGCAGCGCCGTCCCCGAGGGCGCGTCGAGCTTGCCGTCGTGGTGGAGCTCGACGATCTCCCCGCGCGCCATGTGGCGCGAGGCCTCGGCGGCGAAGCGCATCATCAGGACCGCCCCGACCGCGAAGTTCGGCGCGATCACGATGTTCGCGGGGCCGGAGTCGGCGAGCGCCCTCAGCTCGTCCACCTGGGCCTCGGTGAGCCCGGTCGTCCCGACCACCGCGTGGACCCCGGCCCGGAGGGCATCGCGGGCGTTGCCGAAGACGACGTCGGGCTGGGTGAAGTCGACGACGACGTCGAGGCCCCCGGCGGCCAGCGCGGGCGGCAGGGACGGGTAGTGGCCCTCGCCCGGCGTGAGGGCGGGGTCGACCGAGGCGACGACTCGCATGTCGTCCTCGGCCTCGACGGCGGCGACCACCGAGCGGCCCATCCGGCCGGCGGCCCCGCAGACGCACACGCTCTGCACGCGGGGGACTCTAGGGGACTGTCAAAGAACCAAGGTCGTGCAGATGCCGAGCGAAAACCGAGCCATTCGGATGGACGCGGCCGACGCCGATGCCCGTGCGGCATCAGCGTTGACGCGGGCGCCGAAGGGCGAAGGTTCTCTGGTCGGCCGGGGGCCGACAAAGCCGGCAGGTGCGCGCCGACTTCTTTGACGGGCCCCGAGGGAGCGGGGGGTCGCCACGGCGACCCGGCCCGTCGGATACTGACCGGGTGAGCGCGATCTTCGGCGAGACGCTGACCTTCCCGCAGCCCGCTGGCCCGCAGGTGCGGCTGCGGGTCTTCGGCGACGAGTTCTACGCCCGCTACGAGACCCTCGACGGCCACACCGTCGTCCTCGACACCGATCTGGGCCTCTACTGCTACGCGACCGTGGCGGGCGGCCGGCTGGTCTCGACCGGCGTCGCGATCGACAAGCCGCCGCCGCCCGGGCTGCCCACGCACCTGCGCGAGGCGCCCGAGGTGCGCAACGCCCGCTTCGGGCGGCGCTACGACGAGCTGCGGCCCCGCCTCGAGTCGGAGGCCTCGCACCGGGTGCGGACGATCGGGGTGAATGACGGCCTGCTCGAGGGGCGGCGCGTCAGCGAGGGCATCATCCGCGGCCTCACGATCCTCGCGAACTTCGCCGACCTGCAGGCGACGGTCGCCGCGGCCGACGTCGACGCCCTGCTCAACGAGGAGGGCTACTCGCGCAACGGCAACCGCGGCTCGGTGCGCGACTACTACCTCACGATGTCCAACGGCCGGCTGGACTACCGCAACACCGTGGTCGGGCCCGTGCAGCTCAGCAAGCCCCTCGAGCACTACAAGACGACCCTGCTCCTGAAGGAGGCCCTCGACCTGGCCCTCTCGGCCCACGGGGTGGACCTGGCCGACTTCGACTCGCGCGGCGAGGGGATCGTCGACGCGCTCAACGTCATGTACGCCGGCCGCACGGTCTACGAGGGCGAGCTGTGGCCGCACAACTCGGTCCGCGTCCTCAGCTACCCGGGCGGGATCCGCACCCACTTCTACCAGGTGTCGAGCATGGGCCGGAGCCCGGTCGACCTCAGCATCGGCACCTTCGCCCACGAGTCCGGCCACCTCCTGTGCCGCTTCCCCGACCTCTACGACTACGGCAAGGAGGACGGCGACTTCGAGAAGAGCGCGGGCGTGGGCGTCTACTGCCTCATGGGATCGGGCAACCACCTGGGCCAGGGGCGCGCGCCGGCCGCCATCAGCGGCTACCTGCGCGACCTCGTGGGCTGGCCGGACGAGGTCGTGCCCCTCGACCCCGGGGAGCACGAGGTCCAGCAGGGCGACTACCGCCGCGTCCACCGCTTCAGCCCGCTGGGCCGGGTGAACGAGTACTTCATCGTCGAGAACCGCTCGCGTGTGGGGACCGACGCCTCCCTGCCGTCGTCCGGCCTGGCCGTCTTCCACTGCGACACGCTCGGCTCGAACGAGTGGGAGGACGGCACGCGCGAGCGCCACTACCAGCTCGCCCTGCTGCAGGCCGATGGGCACCTCGACCTGGAGAACAACCGCAACACCGGCGACGCCGGCGACCTGTTCGGCACCGCCTCGGGGGTGGTCCTGTCACACGACACGCTCCCGGCGTCGCGGCTCTGGGACAGCACCGGGTCGGGGCTCGTGATCTCGGACGTCGGGGCGCCGGGCGCGGTCATGCGCTTCCGGGCGGGCGCGGCGCCCCCGGCCGGCGGCACGGTGCGGGGCGAGGCCGCCCCCGACCTCCTGATCCCCGACGACGACCCCGTCGGCGCCGTGAGCTCGATCACCCTGGAGGCGGCCGGGACGGTGAAGGCGGTCCGGGTGTCCGCCGAGATCGTGCACCCGTGGATCGGCGACCTGCGGATCGAGCTTGTCGCGCCGTCGGGGGCGCGGGTCGTCCTGCGCGACCAGGTCGGCGGCGGGGGCGACGACCTCAGCGAGACCTGGGACTCGGCCGCTCCCGGCTCGCCGCTGGCGGCTTTGCGCGGCGAGCCCGCCGGCGGGGCGTGGACGCTTCACGTGACCGACGCCGAGCGGCGCGACACGGGCCGCCTCAACCGCTGGAGCATCGAGGTCGACCCCGACCCCGTCGCCGCGCCGGTCGAGCGCCGCGCCGACCCTGGGCTCCCCATCCCGGACGCCCCGGCGGGGGCCGTCCACAGCGCGATCGTCGTGCCGGAGCAGGGCGTCGTCCGGCTCGTCGCGGTCTCGGTCGACATCGCCCACACCTACATCGGCGACCTCCGCGTCGAGCTGCTCGCGCCGTCGGGCGCCGCCGCGATCGTCCACGACCGCCAGGGCGGCGGCCGGCGCGACCTCGTCCGCACCTGGGACGGCACCACCGCGGCCGGCCTGGCGGCCATGGCCGGGCTCCCGATCACCGGCGAGTGGCGGCTGGCCGTGCGCGACCTCGCGCCTCGCGACACGGGCACGCTGCGCTCCTGGTCGCTGCGGATCGAGCTGGAGTAGCCCCGGGCCTCACCCGGTCCCTACGCTGCCGCGGTGCGGCTCATCCTCCTGCGCCACGGCGAGTCGACCTGGAACGCCGAGGGGCGGATGCAGGGGACCGCCGACCCGCCGCTGAGCGACGCCGGCCGCGTCCAGACGCGCGAGCTGGCCCCGCTCCTGTCCCTGCTGGAGCCCGACGCGGTCGTGACCTCGGACCTCCTGCGCGCCCGCCAGACGGCCGAGGAGCTCGGCCTCGCCGGCGCCAGGGCCGACGCCGCCTGGCGCGAGGCCGGCCTCGGGCGGTGGACGGGCCGGCTGGCCCGGGAGGTCATGGCCGAGGAGCCGGAGGCCCACGACGGCTGGCTCGAGGGCTCGGCGCCGCCCCCGGGCGGCGAGGCCTTCGGGGACACCTGCGACCGCATCGCCGCCGCGATCGCCGGACTCGCGGCCTCGGGAGCCGAGCGCCCCCTGGTGGTGACCCACGGCGGGCCGATCCGGGCGGCCTGCGCGACGGTCGCGCGACTGCCTCGGTCGGGGCTCGTCGCCGTCCCCACCGCGAGCCTGACCGAGATCGCGGTCCGGGACGGCGGGCAGGGGTGGCTGGTGTCCCTCGGCGTCACCCCCCGGGGTCCGGTCCCCCCCGCCCCGCCCTGAGGCTGTCCCGCTCGGCCCCAGCCACCGCCGCTCGCCGAACCAGCGCCGCATGGTGCGCGCCGAGGGCGGGAGGGCGCGCCCGGACCGCTCGCGCCTCCGGAGCTCCTCGATCACCCGGCGCGGCGCCTCCCCGGCAGCAAAGCGCCGCTCCGCCTCCCGGCGCAGCGCCGGCCACGAGTAGGACCCGGGCCGCCGCCGGGCCGGTCTGACTTCCAGCACGCGCGCCCGGTGGGCATCGAGCGCCCGCTGCCGCGCCCTGCTGAGGCACCCCGCCCCCGCCCACGCCCGAGCCAGCGACGCCGCGAAATCCCTCCCGGCCCGCCTCGCCTGAAACTCCGCGCTCCGGTGCGTTGAGCACAGCCACACCGACACGCCGTAGGGCAGGTGCAGCTCCGCCCGCTCGCCCTCCCCGCGACCCATGCAGAGCAGGCACGGCGGCCGGTTCCCGAGCCGCTCCCCCTTGTACAAGCTCTTCGCCACGCCCCAACCGTGACGAAGGCTCCCGCACCGATCATGGCCGAAGCGACCCGAGACCCGCACGGAGCCGTGTCGCTCGAGGCGCAATTGGCCACGCGCACGACGGCCAATTGACCCGACAGCCCGAGGCCGGCCGCCGCGCCCCCAACAGGCGCGGGCGAGCCGGCCTCCACGGGCCCGGCTGGGCCCGTGCTGCTCATCGGCCACGAGGCACCGCTACCCGGCCAAATGACCAACCCCTCGACGGCCAATTGGCCAGCGCCACCGACCAGGCGCAATGACGCCGCTGCCGGCGCCGGATCGGGCTTCAGCGGCGATCGGGACGGGCCCCGGGGGCTTCAGCCCAGGATCGGGCCGATCTCCTCGACGGCGCGGACCACCCACTCCACGGGGGCGTTCTGGGCGGCCTGGGAGAGGAGCCACGCGGCGACGGGGTTGAGCCGGCCGGCGTCCTTCTCCTCGTCGATCGCCCGCTCCAGGCCGTCACGGATCGCGCTCTCCGAGCCGGGGGGCAGGTCGCGGGAGTCCTGGAGCGAGGTGGCGACCGACAGGAGCAGCTCCTCGCGGGTGGTGCCCAGCTCGCAGGCGGCGAGGTCGATGGCGCGGAGGCCGATGCGCTGGGTGGTTCCGTCGAGGCCCTCGGTGGCCACGTTGACGGGGCGGTCGCAGGGGTCGGGGACCGAGAGGGCGCTCTCGGTGAAGGCGCCGCGCTGGATCTCGACGACGATGAGCACCGCGAGCGCCACGAGGGCGGCGGCGATGGCGAGGTGGCCGGCCCGGCGCAGGGTCACGCGAGCCGCCTCCAGCGCAGGACGGCCACGGGCACGAGGGCCAGCGCGGCCAGGACGGCGCAGAGGATGAACGCGCCGCGGAAGCCGCGCGTGATGGCGTCGGAGATCACCCGCTGCAGGCTCTGGCGCAGTGCGACGCGGCCGGGCGCGTTCGGATCACCGCCGGCGGCGACGGCGGCGCTGAGGTCGGGCACCTCGCCGCGCGGGGCCTCGTCGATGGCCTTCTCGAGCTCGCTCCCCACGGCGACCTTGTCCTGGATCGACAGCGGCGCCTCGATCAGCGCCGATGCGCCCGCCAGGCGGGCGCGGTCCTCGACCCCGGCCAGGTCGGCCGCCAGCAGCGGCGTCAGCAGCACGAGCCCGAGGACGAGGCCGGCGTGGCGGATGCCGACCGACCAGGTCCCCGAGCGGGCCAGGCTGGGCCCCCGCAGCGAGGCGTCGGTGAGGGCCGGCAGGCTCAGGCCGAGCCCGAGGCCGCAGAGGCCCAGCGCGGTGCCGAGCATGGCCAGGCTGGGCTCCGGCAGCAGCGCCATCGCGAGCAGGCTGCCGGACACCAGCAGCACGCCGCTGGCGACCGCCACCAGCGTGGAGCTGCGGCTCGCGACCGGCGCGGCCGCCAGGGCGCCGGCCGGGAGGGCGCTGACCACCCCCGCGGCCACCAGCGGCTCGTGCCCCCAGCCGTCGATCATCAGCACGACGGCCAGGAAGAGGGCGCCGACGAGGGCGGCCGAGATCAGGGCCAGCGCGGCGCCGGAGATCCAGCGCGCCGAGCCGGCGGCGTCGCGCTCGCGGGCCGGGCGCGGCGGAGCGGGCTCCTCGCGCGCGGGCGCCGGGGCCCGGACGGTCGCCACGATCGCCGCCGCCGCCAGCGGCACCTGGGCGATGAAGATGGACCGCCAATCGAAGGCCTGGGTCAGCGCGCCGCCGAGCGCCGGGCCGACGGCTGCTCCGAGCACCCCCGCGCTCCCCCACACCAGCGCCCCCCGAGTCTGCGAGCCGCACAGGGCCCCGAGCAGT
>DATAGF010000043.1:0-1884 GCA_036257075.1 Miltoncostaeaceae bacterium | reverse complement strand
GAGAGGGCGTAGCCGAGCTCGCCGCCCTCGTGGATCGACCCCGGCGTCTCGGGGGCGACGTGGCTCGGGATGCCGCCGGGGAAGGAGAACTGGCGGAAGAGGCGGCGCATCCCCTCCTCGTCGAGCGAGACCTCCGGGTAGATCTCCGAGTAGGTCCCCTCGAGCCAGGCGTTGGCGACGATCGCCGGGCCGCCGTGGCCCGGCCCGATCACGTACATCGCCTCGAGGTCGCGCGCCCGGATGACCCGGTTCATGTGCGCGTAGACGAGGTTCAGCCCCGGGGAGGTCCCCCAGTGGCCGAGCAGGCGCGGCTTGACGTGCTCCAATCGCAGCGGCTCACGCAGGAGGGGGTTGTCGAGCAGGTAGATCTGCCCGACCGAGAGGTAGTTGGCCGCGCGCCACCAGGCGTCCAGGCGGCGAAGCTCGTCGTCGGTCATGGCGCTCCTTCGCTCGGCGAGTTGACGAGGGTCCGGCGGACCGCACGGGCGATGACGATCTCCTCGCGCGCCCGCACCACGAGCGTACGCACCCTGCTGCCGGCGGCCGAGATCTCGGCGTCCGGTTCCGCCTCCCTGTTACGTCCGGGATCGATGGCGACGCCCAGGAACGCCAGCCGCCGGGCCGCCTCGGCGCGCAGCCGCGCCGATCCCTCGCCCGCGCCTCCGGTGAAGACCAGCGCGTCCAGCCCGCCCAGGGAGGCGGCCAGCGCGCCGACCGCCGCGGCGAGGCGGTGGTCGTGGACCGCCAGCGCCCGGGCGGCGTCGGCTTCGCCGCCCTCCGCGGCCGCCTCGACCGCACGCATGTCGCCCGTCCCGGCCAGGGCGAGCAGCCCGCTCTCCTCGCTGACCGCGCGCTCGACGTCCTCGGCAGGGAGCCGGCGGCGAAGGATCAGGTGCAGGGGGATGTCGGGGTCGAGCGACCCGGCGCGCGTGGCCATGACGAGCCCCTCGAGGGGGCTGAAGCCCATGGTGGTGTCCGCCGAGCGGCCGTCGCGGACGGCCGTCGCCGACGCCCCGCCGCCGATGTGGCAGACGACCAGCAGCGCCGGCGGGCCGCCGAGCAGGGAGGCCGCGCGCTCGGTCGCCCACTCGACCGACAGCCCGTGGAAGCCGTAGCGCCGGATGCCGAGCTCGCGCCACGACGACGGGACCGCGTAGGTGGAGGCCTCCTCGGGGATCGTGGCGTGGAAGGCCGTGTCGAAGACGGCGACGTGGGGCACCCCCGGGAAGCGCCTGCGCGCCTCGCGCACGATGCGCAGCGCCGGCCCGTTGTGCAGCGGCGCCAGCGCGCTCAGCCCCTCGAGGGCCTCCACCGCCGCGTCGTCCAGCACCAGCGGCTCGCGGTAGCGCTCGCCGCCGTGCACGATCCGGTGGCCGACGGCCGCCAGCCCGGCCGGGGCCTCGCCGGGATCGTCGATGGCGGCCGCCTCGCCGTCGTCGCCGACCACGGCGAGCTTCACGCTCGTCGACCCGGCGTTCATGACGAGCACGGGGCCCACGGTGCGCACAGTAGATGGGCCCGCCGCCATCCGTCGCCCGGGCGCCGGCCGTGCCCCCGCGGCTAGCCGAAGCCGACCCCCTCGGCGGCGCCCGCCGGCTTCGGGTCGGGGAGGCGCATCATGCGGAAGGAGTTGAGGAACCCGAGCAGGCCCGCCAGGAGCCGGCACGAGCAGCGCCACCTGGAGCGCGAGCGGACGGGCGTCGGTGTTGATGCGGATGATCTCGTCCTGGACGGCCTCGGGGCGGCCGGCGAGCTGCTCCTCGAGCTGCGTGTTGCTCAGCACCTCGGCGTCGTCCTCGAGCGCCTGCGCCACCTGCTCCTGCTCGTCCGGGCGCAGCACGTCGCTCGACTCGGCCATCTGGGTGAAGGCGATCGAGAGCGTGG
>DATAGF010000030.1:0-13525 GCA_036257075.1 Miltoncostaeaceae bacterium | reverse complement strand
AGCTTCCCGGAGGGCCGGATCGAGCTGAACGGGGCCCGCGCGCTCGAGTACGCCCGCGCCCGCCAGGGCGCCTGCGGCGGCGACTTCGGCCGGGCCCTGCGGCAGCAGGCCGTGGTCGCGGCCATGAAGGGCAAGGTGCTCTCGCTCTCCAACATCTGGCGCGCGCCCTGGCGCGGAGCCGACGTCGTGCGGGCCCTCCAGACCGACATCGGCACCATGGACATGATCAAGATGGGCTGGCTCCAGGCGCGCCTCGACCAGCGACCGGGCGACCGGATCCTGCTGTCCGGCGAGGTGCTCGACATCGGCGGCGTCTCCTACGTCGTCCAGACCGACCCCGACCAGAACGAGCGCGAGATCGCCAAGTTCATGGGCCCCGCCTGACGGTCAGGGCAGCGAGGCGAAGGCCTCCGCCTTGTCGCGCGGGCCGGCGACGACCATGAGGTCGCCCTCGTTCACGACGGTCTCCGGGGTCGCGTAGGTGAACGGCCCGCCCGGCGGCTTCACGGCCACGACCGTGACCCCGTAGCGCCTGCGCAGCCGGGCCTCCTCGAGCGTCCTGCCGGCGATGTCGCGCGGGGCCGTCGTCTCGATGAGGACGAAGTCGTCGTCGAGCTCGACGTAGTCGATCGTCCGCCCCACCATCGTGTGGGCGACGCGCTCGCCCATCTCGATCTCGGGGAAGATCACCCGGTGGGCGCCGACGCGCTCGAGGATCGCGCCGTGCTCCGCGGTGACGGCCTTGGCCCAGACGCGCGGGACGCCGAGGTCCACCAGCGCGTACGTCGCCAGGATGCTCGCCTCGATGTCCGTCCCGATCGCGACGATCGCGCGGCTGAAGTCGCCGGCCCCGATCTGGCGCAGCGCCTCGACGTCGGTGGCGTCGGCCACGACGACGTGGGTGAGCTCGTCCGCGCACGCCTGCACCACCTTCGGCGAGACGTCCACGCCGAGGACCTCGTCGCCGAGGCGCACGAGCGTCGCGGCGAGGGTCCTGCCGAAGCGGCCGAGGCCGATCACCAGGGTCTGGTCGTGGTCAGCCAACGATCGGCCGTTCCTCCGGATGGCTGAAGCGGCGCTCGCGCTCGCGCAGGACGAGCGCCACGCCGAGCGTGATGGGGCCGACGCGGCCCAGGAACATGAGCACCATCAGTATCGCCTGGCCGAGCGTGTCCAGGTCGCCCGTCACGCCGGTCGACAGGCCGGTCGTCGAGAAGGCCGACACGCTCTCGAACAGCCCGCTCGACAGCCCGAGGTCGTTGGACGCGACCAGGATAAGGGTCGCGATGACCACGGCGTTGATGGCGATCACCGCGACCGTCAACGCCTGGCGGAGGGTCGTGGCCGGGATCGCCCGCTCGAACGCCGCAACCTCGCGCTCGCTGCGCAGCTCGGCCCAGACGATCAGCAGCAGGATGGCGAAGGTCGTGACCTTGATCCCGCCCGCCGGCGAGGCGCTCCCGCCGCCCACGAACATGAGCAGATCGGTGACGAGGAGCGAGTCCGTGCCCATGTCGGCGTAGTCGACCGTGTTGAAGCCGGCGCTGCGAGCCGTCACGGCGGCGAAGAACCCGCCCAGGAGCTTGCCGGCCGGGTTCTCCCCGCCGAGCGTGTCGGGGTTCCCCCACTCCAGCCCCGTCAGCATGATGAACCCGATCACCAGCAGCGCGAAGGTCGTGACCAGCGTGAGCTTGGTGTGGAGGGTCCAGCGCGAGGGAGTCCGCGGCCGCCGGCGCAGCTCCAGCCAGACGGGGAACCCGACCCCGCCGATGATCACGGCCAGCGCGATGGGCACGAGGATCAGCGCGTCGGTCGCGAACCCGATCAGGTTGTCCGAGTAGAGCGAGAACCCCGCCTGGTTGAAGGCCCCGACGCCGTTGAAGATCCCCTCCCAGAGGGCGCGCCCGAACGAGCGGTCGTAGCCGAGCCAGAGCCGGAGCGTGAGGGCGGCGACGACGGCCGCCTCGACCGCGAACGTGAAGGCGACGATGAACGCCGTCAGGCGCCGCAGGCTCGCCAGGTCGCCGGACGTGCGGACCTCCGCCTGAGCCCTCAGGCGGCCGCGGAGGCCCACCCGCCGGCTGACGACCAGGATGAGAATCGACGCGCTGGTCACGATGCCGAGCCCGCCGAGCTGGACCAGGCCGATGATCACCGCCTGGCCGAAGGGGCTCCAGTAGGTGGCGGTGTCGACGGCGACGAGGCCCGTGACCGTGACCGCCGAGACGGCCGTGAAGGCCGCCGTCGTGAACGGCGCGCCGCCCGGGCCCTCTGTGGCGGCGGGGATGCTGAGGAGCGCCACACCCAGGAGGACCGCCGCGGCGAAGCCCGCGACGATGACCTGGGGGGGCCGGAGTGAGAACGGCCGCGCGGGCGTCCGCAGGAACCCGCGCCGCAAGGGGCTCAGACCTTGTCCAGCCCCACCGTCTTGCCGCCGCCCGACGAGCCCGCGCTCGCCGCCGCCGGCTTGTCGGCGCGCTTCCCGTCGCCGGACGAGGCCCCGTTGCCCGACGTGCCCTCGCCGGACGACGTGCCCTCGCCCGAACCCGAGCCGCCCCCGTCCTCACCGGCGCCGCGGCGCCTGCTCCCGTAGTCCGTGTTGTGGAAGCCCGTGCCCTTGAAGTGGATGGCGGGAGCGAAGAGCACCTTGCTCACCTGGCCGCCGCAGACCTCGCACTGGGTGAGCGGCTCATCGGACATCCGCTGGGACACCTCGAACTGATGCCCGCAGTCGTTGCAGCGATATTCGTAGATCGGCACGAATCCACCTCGCTCGGACGCAACGGGGTTCGCCGCGCAGGAGTATAGCGCCGCACCGCGGCCGTCCTGGCACTCTCGCCTCGAGTGTGCCAAGGGCTCGGCGCGGACGGCCCGCGCGGGCGGCCGCGTGGCCATTGATACCATCGGCGGGCGTCCCGGCGACCTGAGCGGAGGCGCGCCTCACCATGACGCCGCCGATGGGAAAGGGTCAGGCCGTTCATCGCGCCGTGTGGGTGGGCGTCGGCGTCGCCGCCCTCGCGGCGGGTCTCGCGCGCCGCCGGCCGGCGACCGCGCTGGCGGCGGTGGCCGCCGGGGCCGTCGCGGGGACGGCGGCCTTCATGCCGGGCAGCCCCGCGTTCGGGCGGGCCCTCACCCACGGCCCGCGCGACCGCCCCCGGGCCGCCCTGACCTTCGACGACGGGCCCGGACCCGCGACGCCGGCCGTGCTCGAGGCCCTCGGCGAGGCGGGCGTGCGGGCGACCTTCTTCGTCCTCGGCCGCCAGGCCGAGCGCCACCCCGAGCTGGTGCGGCGCATCGTCGCCGACGGCCACCAGCTCGCCAACCACGGCTACGACCACGGGGTGCTGATCTTCCGCGGCCCCGGCCACGTCGCCGACCAGCTCCGCAGGGCCGAGCGGGCCGCCGAGGACGCGGCCGGCGCCGGCGCGATGTCGCGCCTCTTCCGCGCGCCCCACGGCTTCCGGGGCCCGGCGACGGCCCTGGCCGCGCGGCGGGCGGGCTACCGGATGGCCGGGTGGACCTGCGGCGTCTTCGACACCGCCGAGCCCGGGCCGGCCGCCATCGCGCGCCGCACGGCCCGGGCGCTCGCGCCGGGGGCGATCATCCTCCTGCACGACGCCGACGGCCGGGCCCCGGAGCGCCCGCGCCACCAGACGGCCGAGGCCGTCCCCGAGATCTGCCGCTCCGCGCGCGTCCGCGGCCTCGAGCTGGTCACGCTGGACGAGCTGGTGGCAGCCTGACCACCCAGGCCGCATCCCGGCGCCCGCTCGGGCGGCGCATCGCCTGGCCCGCGGCGCGGATCCTGATCATCCTCGCCGTCGGCGCGGTGGCGGTCTGGAAGCTCGACCTCGGCGAGATCCGCGACGCCTTCCACATCGACTCGTGGTGGTTCCTGATCCTGGCCATCCTGGCCAACTTCGCCTCGGTGGCCTGGAAGGGCGTCGCCTGGAAGGCGGTGGTCGACGCCCTCCCCAGCCTGCGGTCGAGGACTCGCTGGCGCGACATCTTCAGCCCGCTCTTCGTGGGCTTCCTCTTCAACACCGTGCTCGCGGCCCGGCTCGGCGAGATCGTCAAGGTTCTGCTGCTGCGCCGCCGCCTCGAGCGTCGCGGCGAGCGCCCGCCGACGACCACGCTGCTCGGCACGGTCGTCGCCGAGAACCTCGTCTCCACGATCGCCTGGGTGGCTCTGGTCATCGCGATCGGGCTCGTGCTGCCCCTGCCCTCGTACGCGTGGGTCGCCTCCATCAGCCTCGGCGCCGGCTGCCTCGCGATCACCGTCGTGGCGCTCCTGTCGAGCCCCGGCCGCCAGGTTCCGCCGTGGCTGCGGACCGGCCCGCTCTGGGCGCGCGCGACCCGGGCGGTGTCGCGGCTCTGGGGCGCGGTCCGGGAGAGCCACCTCGGGCTCCGCGACCCGCGCCAGATGGGGCTCGTCTCGGGCGCCAGCCTCCTCAGCTGGATCTCGCAATGGGCCGGGATCTACTTCACGCTCATGGCCTTCGGCCTGGACCAGGTCGGCTGGGGCGGCGCCGCGCTGCTGCTCGTGACGGTCACCCTCGCCCAGGCCTTCCCGGTCCTGCCCGGCAACGTGCTCGTGTTCCAGGCCGCTGCCGTGGTCCCGCTGACCGCCTCCTACGGCGTCGGCGCCGCCGAGGCCATCGCCTTCTCGGTCGTCCTCCAGGCGACCGAGGCCATCGTCGGCGTCGTCGTCGGCTTCCTCTTCCTCATCGCCGAGGGCGTCGGCTTCAAGCAGCTGCGGCGCCAGGCCGAGGAGGAGGAGGCCCGCGTCGGCCCGCGCGAGCCGGTGGCCGTCGACACGCTGGCAGGCCCCTAGCCGCCCGGTTGCCGCCGGCCCGGCCGGCGTCACAGTCGGTCACGGGAGGGCCACCGGTCCGTAACCCCCGGAGGCCCCGGAGTCGGCCAGGATCGGTGCCGGCTCCAGTCGGTCGCGACGCGCCCCCGCCGGCGGACTGGGGTCAAAGGGCCGGGACGCCGGCCTCGGCGCGGCGGGAAGGGTTGTCGGGAGCCCCTCCCGCCGATCGCCACCTTCAGTCGTGCCCGCCGTCCTCGTCGAGGCGCTCCCAGAAGGCGGCCATCTCGGCGAGCTCGTCGTCCGAGAAGCGCGTCAGGAAGCGCCGCCTGACGTCCGCCAGGTGGCTCGCCCGCGCCGTCCGCAGGCGGCCCCGGCCCATCGGCGTGAGCACCGCCTCGGCCCCACGGCCGTCCTCCTCGCAGGCCTCCTTGGCGACGAGCCCCTCGCGGACGAGCCGGTCGATGAGGCGGCTCACCCCGCTCACCGACAGCAGCGTCGCGGCCGAGAGCTCCGACACGCGCATCCGCCGCCGGGGCGCGTCGCCGAGGAGCATGAGCAGCTCGTAGGCGCTCAGCGAGATGCCGTGGCGCGCCCGCATCTCGGCGTCCATCTCGCGCGTCAGACGGGCATGGGTGCGCAGCATCCCCCGCCAGGCGCCCAGCTCGAGCGCGCTGAGCTGCTCCCCCTCGGCCCCGCGGGTTTGCGCCCGCTCCAGGTTTGCATCTGCTTGCACCGTCAACTACCCTTCCAGTTGCTTGATCACGCAACGACTGTACCAGGCGCGGCGGACGGCCGCCTCGCCGGGAAGGACGAAGGCGATGGCCCTCGACGGGACCCACCACGTGACCGCCATCACGGCCGATGCCAGGGGCACGTTGGACTTCTATGCGCGCCTCATGGGGCTCCGGCTGGTGAAGAAGACGGTCAACTTCGACGCGCCGGACATGTACCACCTGTACCTCGGCGACGAGACCGGCTCGCCGGGGAGCATCCTGACCTTCTTCGCGATCCCTGGCGTCCCGGTGGGCCGGCCCGGCCCGGGGATGATCCACCGCACCGTGTGGCGGGTCGCCTCCCCTGAAGCGCTGGACTTCTGGCAGGAGCGCCTGGGCGACGCAGGCCGTCCGGTCGCGCGCGAGGACGACTCCCTGGTGAGCTCCGACCCCGAGGGGCTCGGGATCGAGCTGGTCGTCGCCGGCCCGGCGGACGGCGCGCCGCGGGCGGCGTGGTCGCCCGACATCGCAGCCGAGCACGCGCTGCAGGGGATCGCCGGCGTGCGCGCCTTCAGCCACGACCCGGAGGCGACCGAGCGGCTGCTCGTCGAGGGGCTCGGCTTCGCGCGCGAGGAGCCCGGGCGCTTCGCGACCTCCGGCGAGGAGCGGCGCGGCGTCTACTGGCTCGACCCGGCGCCCGCGGAGCAGGGCGAGCAGGGGGCGGGGACCGTCCATCACGTCGCGTGGGCCTCTCCCGACCCCGACCACGCCGACTGGGGGCGGCGGGCGGCGGCGGCGGGCGCCCACCCCACCGGGATCATCGACCGCCAGTACTTCCGCTCGATCTACTTCCGCGAGCCGGGGAGGGTGCTGTTCGAGGTCGCGACCCTCGGCCCGGGCTTCGCGGTCGACGAGGAGCCGGACCGGCTTGGCGAGGAGCTGCGGCTGCCGCCGCAGTACGAGCCGCTGCGGACGCGCATCGAGGAGGTCCTCGAGCCGCTCGAGAGCCCGCGGGCCGGCCGGCGCCCGGCGGAGGCCGCCCGATGAGCGGTGACGGCGATCGGCTCGAGCGGGGGCGGGCGCTGGCGCGGCTCCACCTGGGCGAGGACGTGGTCGACCGCTGGCGCGGGGTCTCACCGGACCTCGAGGAGCTGACGTCCGCGTTCGGGTTCGGCGACCTCTGGAGCCGCCCGGGCCTCGGCCGCCGCGACCGCGCCATCGTGGCGATGGCGATCACGGCGACGCTGCGCGCCCACACGCAGCTCGGATGGCACGTTCGCGGGGCGCTGGGCGCCGGCGTGAGCCCCGACGAGGTGCGCGAGGTGCTGATCGCGGTCGCCGGGCTCGCCGGCTTCCCGGCCGCCTGGTCGGCGATCGAGACCGCCGAGCCGATCCTGGCCGAGCACGCCGCGGGGGCGGCCGGCGACGGGGACGCGGCGTGAGCCTGGTCCACCGCTACGAGCCCGCCGCGCCGGGCGCGCCGACCCTGCTCGCCCTCCACGGCCGCGGCGGGGCGGAGGGCGACCTGCAGGGCCTCGGCGACGCGCTCGGGGGCGGCGTCGGCGTCCTGGCGCCGCGCGGGCCCGAGCCCCAGGGAGGCGGCTTCGCGTGGTTCCGCCACCACGCGATCGGCGTCCCCGAGATCGCCAGCCTGGAGGAGAACCTGGCCCTCGTGGCGGCCTGGCTCGACGCCGCCCTGGCCGAGCACGGCCTGGAGGGCCCGCTCACGGCGGTCGGCTTCTCGAACGGCGGCATGATGGCCGGCGCGCTCTCCGCAGCGCGCCCGGACCTCGTGGGCGACGTCGCCCTCCTGTCGAGCGCCTACCCGCTGCCTGGGGGGACGGTCGCCCTGGGGGGCCTCGCCGGGCGGCGGGTGCTCGCGACCGGCGGCCTGGACGACCCCTTCCTGCCGCGCGAGACCGCGGCCGCGGGGGTGGCGTCGTACCGCGGCGCCGGCGCCGAGGTGACCGAGGCCTGGCGGCCCGGCGGCCACTGGATCGGCCCCGAGGAGGTCGCTGCGCTGGCCGGCTGGCTGCGCGGCCTGCCGGGGTGACCGCGCGCGGCCGCTAGCGGAAGCGGCCCGACACGTAGGCCTCGGTGCGCTCGAGTAGGCGGTGGCGGGGAAGCCCGCCCCGAGCCCGCCCGCGGCGCCGAGGGCGACCGCGGGCAGGGCGATGACGCGCCGCCGGCCACCGTGCCGATGAGCGCGTTGTGCAAGGTCCTGTTCACCGAGTCCGACACTCCTTGTTCGGCAGGCACGCGCCTGCGCCGATGTCCGGTGCCCTGGTCGGGGGCAAGGCGGCGCGACCGTACATCGAGGCGGCCGGGCGAGGTGACGCCGATGTGACGCTCGCGGGGCTGGATGTGACAGGGCGCGCGGGCCGCCGAAGGACCGGCGGCGGACCGCGCGCGGCCCGGTCTCCAGCGTTCACCGGCGTTTCACAGGATCGTCACGGGACGGTGGCGAAGCGAGCGGGCGCGCGACCTATCCTCACCCGCGATGGAGGGCGAGCGGATGAAGATCCTGATCGTCGAGGACGACGACAGCACCGCGGAGGCCATCGCCTTCCACATGCGGGCCGCCGGCCTGGAGCCGGTGGTGGCGACCGACGGGCTCGCCGGGCTGCGGGCCCTGCGCAGCGCGTCGCCCGACGCGGTGGTGCTCGACCTCATGCTGCCGGGGGTCGACGGGTGGCACATCATCCGCCAGGCCCGCGAGTGGGCGCCGCGGGTGCCCATCATCGTGGTCACCGCGCGCACGAACGAGCACGACCGCGTCGAGGTGCTCTCGCTGGGCGCCGACGACGTGATGGCCAAGCCCTTCTCCATGCGCGAGCTGCTGGCCCGCGTGACTGCGGCGCTGCGGCGCACGGCGGTCGAGAACGCCCGCTCCGAGCGCCTGCCCGTCTCCGAGGGGGAGCTGAGCATCGACCCGGAGCGCATGTCGGTGATCGTCGCCGGCCGCCCGGCCGATCTGACGCCGCTCGAGTTCAAGCTGCTCTGGACCCTCGCCGAGGGGCGCGATCGGGCGATGTCGCGCGACGAGATCTTCCGCCGCGTCTGGGGCGGGGAGCGCGGCCACGGCGATCGCTCGGTCGACGTCCTCGTGCGCCGCCTGCGGCGCAAGGTCGACGAGGTCGGCGGCAGCTTCACCTACATCCAGACCCTCCACGGGGTCGGCTACCGCTTCCAGGCCACGCCCCGCCGCATGCCCGGCGCGGAGGAGCCGCGCACGGACCTCTTCGGACCCACGGCCTCGTTCCCCTGAGCGCCTGAGCCTCAGGCGGAGTCGCGGAGCGACTGCGCCTCGGGGAGGTTCTCGAGCTTCTTGAGGGTGTTGTTCTCGATCTGGCGGATGCGCTCGCGCGTCACGCCGAAGGCCCGCCCGACCTCTTCCAGGGTGCGGGGCTGCTCGCCGAGGAGACCGAAGCGCAGCTCGATGACCTTGCGCTCGCGGTCGGGCAGGGCGTCGAGGGCGCGGAGGATGTCGGTGCGGCGCAGGTTGACCGAGGCCTCGTCGAAGGGCGAGGCCGCCTGCTCGTCCTCGACGAAGTCGCCGAGCTCGGACTCCTCCTCCTCGCCGATCGGCTTCTCGAGGCTCACCGGCAGCTGCGCCATGCGCAGGATGTCGCGGACCTCCTCGGGGCTCATCCGCAGCTCCTCGGCGATCTCCTCGGGGCGCGGCTCGCGCCCGAGCCGCTGCACGAGCTGCCGCTCGAGGTGCACCACCTTGTTCAGCTTCTCGACCATGTGGACCGGGATGCGGATGGTGCGTGCCTTGTCGGCGATGGCGCGCGTGACCGCCTGGCGGATCCACCAGGTGGCGTAGGTCGAGAACTTGAAGCCCTTGCGGTAGTCGAACTTCTCGACCGCGCGGATCAGCCCGAGGCTGCCCTCCTGGATGAGGTCGAGGAAGGACAGCCCGCGGCCCAGGTAGCCCTTGGCGATGCTGACCACCAGGCGCAGGTTGGCCTCGACCATCTGGGCCTTCGCGGTGATGTCGCCGCGCTCGATGCGGCGGGCGAGCGCGACCTCCTGCTCGGCCGTCAGGAGGGGCACGCGCCCGATCTCGCGCAGGTAGAGCCGCAGGGAGTCGAGGCTCGGCTCCACCGTGAGGTCGAGCTCGGGGGGGCGGTCGGTGGGCTGGGCGGCCCGGCGGGCGATGACCTCGCCGTCCGCGTCCAGGACCTCGATGCCGACCTCGAGCAGGTGCGAGTAGAAGTCCTCGATCTGCTCCTTGGTGACCTCCGCCTCCTCCAGCACCCCGACGATCTCGTCGTAGGTGAGGAAGCCCTTCTCGCGCCCGTCGGTGACGAGCGCCCGCATCTCCTCGACGTCCGGCAGGGCGATCTCCACAGCGCTGCGGCCGGACGGATGCGTCATGCGCCCACTCCTTCCTCGAGGGCTCGGCGGAGCTGATGGGATTATACGGTGACGCGCCGGGGGCCCGAAGGCGCGTCGTACGTCATCATCGTTCGCGCCGGACATCGAACCCGACGGAAGCGAGTCCCCGATGAGCAGCACGCGGCGCACCCTGCCCGCGGAGGACCTCCAGGAGTCGGCGCCGGCGGCGCCGATCAGCCTCTCGCGCGCCGGCGTCACGAGGTCGGCCAAGGCCATCCGCATCCGCCACGACGGCGCCGAGCGGCTGTTCCAGGCCGAGGTCGCCTGCTTCGTCGACCTGAACCCCTCCCAGAAGGGCGTGCACATGTCGCGCTTCGAGGAGGAGGTCAACGAGGCGATCGACGACGTCGTGATCGGCCAGGCGCTCATCATCGAGGCGCTGGCGGAGCGGATCGCCGCAAAGCTCGTGGCCAGCCAGCACGCCCTGCGCAGCGAGGTGACGATCCGGGCGAGCTACCCGGTCGAGAAGCTCACGCCCGTGACCCGCATCCCGACGCAGGAGATGTACGGCCTCATCGGCATCGCCGCCGCCGACCGCGAGACCAGCCGGCGCGTCGTCGGCGTCACCGCCCAGGGCATGAACGCGTGCCCCTGCGCCCAGGGCCTGATCTCGGCCCAGGCGTCCGAGGCCCTCCGGGCCGACGGCTTCTCGCCGGACGACGTCGCCCGCATCCTGCGCCTCGTTCCGGTGGCGACCCACAACCAGCGCGCCCGCGGCACGCTGTACCTCGGCACCCCCCACGACGTCGAGGTGGACGCCGACGAGCTCATCGACATCGTCGAGGAGGGCATGTCGTCGGAGATCTACGAGCTGCTCAAGCGCCCGGACGAGCAGTACGTCGTCGACCGCGCCCACCGGCGGCCGCGCTTCGTCGAGGACTCGGTCCGCGAGATGGTCCGCGGCGCCCTCGAGCGCTTCCCCGACCTGCCCGACGACGCCTTCATCCACGCCCACCAGGTCAACTTCGAGACCATCCACACCCACGACGTGGAGGCGGAGCGCGCCGGCACGGTCGCCGAGATCCGCCGCGAGCTCGACGGCGGCGAGCACGTCGACCACCACACGACGCTGCGGGAGTGGCTGGACGGGCGCGTGCCCCGGCCGTGAACGAGGTGGCCGTGACGGCGGTCGGCGCCGACCGGCCCGGCATCGTCGCGGCGCTCACCGGCGCGCTGCTCGAGATCGGCGGGAACCTGGAGGACATGCGCGCCGCCCTCCTGCGTGGCTCCTTCGCGACCGTCCTGGCGGTCGCCCTCCCCGACGACGTCGGGCCGGCCGAGGTCGAGGCCGCCCTGCGGCCGGTCGCCGACGAGCTCGGCCTCGAGCTCTGGGTCGGGCCGGCGGAGCCGCAGCGCCCCGGCCCGCCGCTGCGGCGCTGCGTGCTGTCGGTCTACGGCGCGGACCACCCCGGCATCGCCCACGGCTTCGCCCGCGCGCTGGCCGAGCGGTCCGCGAACATCGTGGACCTGTCGGCGCGCCTGGTGGGCGACCCGCCGATCTACGTGCTCGGCATGGAGGTCGAGCTTCCGGCCGGCCTCGACGCGGACGGACTCCGGGCCGCCCTCGTCCCGGTCGCCGAGGAGCACGGCGTGGAGATGACCGTGGACGCCGAAGAGGACGAGGTGCTCTGAGGCGCCCGGTTCTCGTGTATCCCGACCGGCGCCTGAAGCTGCCCGCGGCGCCCGTCGGGCGGCCCGGCGCCGCCGCGAGGCGCCTGGCGGGCGACCTCCTGGAGACGGCCGCCGCCTTCCCGCGCACCGTCGGGATCGCCGCGCCGCAGGTGGGCGAGCTGTGGCGTCTGGCCTACGTCGACTGCACCGGCCACCGCAAGGCGCCCGACGCCCAGGGGCCGATCTGGCTGATCGACCCGGCGCTGCGCGAGGCCGAGGGTGACGAGCTCGGCCGCGAGGGCTGCCTCAGCCTGCCGGAGATCACCGCCAACGTCCGCCGGGCCACGCGGATCATAGTCGAGACGACCGGCCTGGACGGACGGCGGTCGAGCGTCGAGGCCCGCGGCTTCGAGGCCCGGGCCATCCTCCACGAGATGGACCACTTGGACGGGATCCTCATCCTCGACCGGGTGGCCTCGCTGGCGCTCGACGTCTTCCCGCGCCGCCGTTGAGCGCTAGGAGCAGGCCTCCGTGTAGCGCGCCTCGGGCAGGTCGCCGACGGTCATCTCGCTCACGTAGCGGCCGGGGATGTCGGACCCGAACGAGGCCGTGACGAAGACATAGCGCCGGGCTGGCGCGGCCCTCGGCCTCGGCCGGTACGCGAGCTGGCAGCCGCCGAATCTGGGATCGGGGGCGGCGGGGAAGGGCCGCCCGACGGGCTCGCGCACCGAGACGTTGACGGACTCCGTCGCCTCCACGGTGGCGCGCCGCACGACGCGGTCGGTGCGGACGAAGAAGACGCCGTCGTTTCGGCCGCGGCCCCGTGCGCGAGCGCGGCGGCCGCCAGGGCGGCGACGAGGAGGCGCGCGCCTACGACGATCGCTTCTTCCCGTAGACGTCCTCGCCCATGTCCTTGCGGACCGCGTGGACCGGGTTCCCCGCCGCGTCCCACTGGTAGTACGAGCAGGCCGGCCCGAAGCCGGGCTCGTAGACGTCCACCTTCGGGTTGCGCCCCACGTCGCGGGCGGCGGCGGCGTGGCGCAGCAGGGCCGGGTCGTCGCGCTCGGGCCAGACGATGACGAGGTGGGCGGCGGTGAGGAAGTTGGCGACGAAGCCGCAGCCCTCGGCCGGGCAGTTCCACGGGTCGGTCCGCACGCAGTACCAGCCGCTGTAGTCCTCGCCCGAGTCGTCGGTCCACAGCTCCTCCTCGACGGCGATCTCGTCCTCGAGGTCCGGCTGGGCCGGGGCGATGACCGGCGCGTCGACATCGACGCCGGGGCGGGGCAGCTCGGGCACGGCTACGCCGGGCGGCCCGCGGCCGCGGGGCGGGGCGCCGCGCAGCCGTCGATCCAGCCGGTCTCGCCGTCGGCGTAGGCCGTCTGCTTCCAGATCGGCGCCCGGGCCTTGAGCGCGTCGATGGCGTAGCGGCAGGCGGCGAAGGCCTCGCGGCGGTGGCCCGCCGAGGCCGCGACGGCGACGCTGGGCTCGCCGACCGCGACGGCGCCCACGCGGTGGGCGACCGCGACGCGGGCGCCGTAGCGCGCCTCGGCCTCGGCGGCGATGGCCGCGAGCTCCGCCTCGGCCAGCTCCTCGTAGGCCTCGTAGCGCAGCTCCGCCACCTCTCGCGCGCCGCCCTCGCGGCGGGTCGTGCCGATGAAGGTCGCGGTGCCGCCGTGGTCCGGGTCGGCGACGGCGGCGACGAGGGCCGCCGCGTCGAGGGGGTCGGGCGTGAGGAGGATCATCCGCCCGACACCGGCAGCACCACCGCGACCTCGTCCCCGTCGCGCAGGGTCGCGCCGGGCAGCGTCCACTCGTGGTTCAGCGCGTAGCGGGCCCCGTCGGGGAGGCCGACGCCGCGCACGGGGTCGGGCAGGTGGCCCCACACGGCGCCGACCGGCGTGCCGGCGGGCAGGCTCACGTCCACCCGGTCGGCGCCGGCGGCCTCGCGCAGCGAGGCGAAGAGCCGCACCGTCACCGTGATCTCCTC
>DATAGF010000019.1:0-8715 GCA_036257075.1 Miltoncostaeaceae bacterium | reverse complement strand
CCTCATCGGCCGCGGCGTCACGATCGGGCGGTCGGGCGAGAAGCCGCGCGCCTACCGCTTCATGGTCGGCGACTCCTCGTCGATCGGGCTCATCTAGGCGGTGCGGGTGCTGGTGACGGGCGCCGCCGGCATGCTCGGCCGTGACCTGGTGGACCACCTGGCCGGGCGCCACGAGGTGACGGCGGTCGACCTCGACGTGGACGTGACCGACCCGGCCGCCGTCGAGGCCTGCGTGGCCGAGTGCCGCCCGCAGGCGGTCTTCCACCTCGCCGCCTGGACCGACGTGGACGGTGCCGAGGCCCACGAGGCCGAGGCGGCGGCCGTCAACGCGGACGGCGCGGACAACGTGGCCGCCGCCGCCGCGGCGGCCGGCGCGGCGCTCGTGCTGCCCTCGACCGACTACGTCTTCGACGGGCGAAAGGGCGCGCCGTACGCCGAGGACGACGCCCCCGCGCCGCTCGGCGCCTACGGCCGGACCAAGCTCGCGGGCGAGCGGGCCGCCCGCGAGCGCCACCCAAGAGGCGTCCGAGTGGCGCGGACGGCCTGGCTCTACGGCGCCGGCGGTCGCAACTTCGTGGACACCATGCGGCGTCTGGGCGCCGAGCGTGAGGAGGTGGAGGTGGTCGACGACCAGACGGGCTCGCCGACCTGGACCCGCGACCTCGCTCCGGCCCTGGAGGCGCTGCTCGAGCGCCCGCCGGGCGTCTACCACTGCGCGGGCGGGGGCCGGGTCACCTGGGCCGGCCTGGCGCGGGCGGTCTTCGAGGAGACCGGGTGCCGCTGCCGCGTGCGGCCGGTGACGACCGAGGCCCTCGGGCGCCCCGCGCCCCGGCCGCGCTGCTCCGCCCTGGCGACCACGCGCCCCGGCGCGCCGCGGCTGCGAGACTGGCGCGAGGCCCTGGCGGACTACCTGGAGGAGACGTCGTGAGGCTGCTGGTGACGGGAGGCTGCGGCTTCATCGGGTCGGCCTTCGTGCGCCTGGCGCTCGCGCGCGGCGCCGAGGTCGTCAACCTCGACAAGCTCACCTACGCCGGCAACCCGGCCAACGTGGCCGAGGTGGCCGACCACCCCGGCTACACCTTCGTGCACGCCGACATCGCCGACGCGGTCGCGGTGCGGGGCGCCATCGCGGGGGCCGACGCCGTCGTGAACCTCGCCGCCGAGAGCCACGTCGACCGCAGCATCCTCGACCCGGCGGACTTCATCCGCACCGACGTGGTGGGGACGGCGGTCCTGCTCGACGCCGCCCGCGAGGCCGGCGTCCGCCGCTTCGTCCAGGTCTCCACGGACGAGGTCTACGGGTCGATCGCCGCGGGAGCCTTCCGCGAGAGCGACCCGATCAGCCCCTCGAGCCCCTACTCGGCGAGCAAGGCGGGCGGGGACCTCCAGGTGCTCGCCTGGCACCGCACCTTCGGCCTGGACGCGCTCGTCACGCGCGGCTCCAACACCTTCGGCCCGCGCCAGTATCCCGAGAAGCTGATCCCCCTCTTCGTCACGAACGCGCTCGACGACGAGCCCCTGCCCGTCTACGGCGACGGCATGCAAGTGCGCGACTGGATCCATGTGGACGACCACTGCGAGGGGATCTGGGCGGCCATGGAGCGGGGCGAGGCCGGCGCGGTCTACAACGTGGGCGGCGGCAACGAGGTGCCGAACCTGGAGATCACCCAGCGCATCCTCGCCCTGACCGGCCGCGACGAGTCGCTGGTCCGGCACGTCGCCGACCGCCCCGGGCACGACCGCCGGTACGCCCTCGACACCTCGTGCCTGCGCGCGCTGGGCTGGGAGCCGCGGCGCCCGTTCGCTGACGCGCTGGCGACCACGGTCGACTGGTACCGCGAGCAGCGCGGCTGGTGGGAGCCGATCAAGCGAGGCGACTACCTGCGCTACTACGAGCAGCAGTACGGCGTGCGCTGAGCGCCGCCGCCCCTCAGCGCCACCCGCCGCCGCGCGGGCCGCGCAGGGCGGAGTCGACCGTCATGAGCGCGTAGAGGAGGCCCGCGAGCGGCAGCGCGAGCGCCCAGCGCCGGGGCAGGCCGAAGGCGCCCGCCGCCGGGAGGGCGACCGTCGCCATGACGGCCCAGGCGGCCGCCCCGGATGCGAGCGGGAGAGGCCAGCCCGCCGCGCCGGCGACCGCGCCCGCGATGCCCGCGGCGACGCAGGCGGGCGGAACGAGGAACATCAGCACCAGGACGGCGGTGACCACGACCAGCAGCCCCCAGGACCGGCGCAGCTGGGTGAACGCGCTGCGCCGCACCATCCGCCAGACCGCGGCGACGTCCGGGTAGGGGCGCAGGCTGGACACCGCTCCCCGGCTGAGGGCGAGGCGGGTCGAGCCGCCCGACCGCTTCACCGCACGCGCCAGCGCGAGGTCGTCGATCAGCGCCCCGCGGATGGCCTCGAGGCCGCCGGCGCGGGCCAGCGCCTGCGCCCGCACCAGGACGCAGCCCCCCGCCGCCGCGGCGAGCCGGCCGCCGGGCCGGTTCGCCCATCGCATCGGGTAGAGCAGGAAGAAGAAGAGCACGAAGGGCGGGATCAGCAGGCGCTCGGCGGGCGACGAGCAGCGCAGGCGGGCCATGCGGCTCACCAGGTCGAGTCCGCGGTGCTCGGCCTCGGCGACCAGGCGCCGCAGCGACCCGGGCGCGTGGAGGATGTCCGCGTCGGTGAGCAGCAGGAGGGCCGGCGCCGGGGTGCCGGCGCCGGCGGCTCGCCGGCCCTGCTCCAGCGCCCAGACCTTCCCGGCCCACCCCTCGGCCAGGCGGGCGCCGGCCACGACCGCCAGGCGCGGGTCGCCGGCCCCCGCCCGGCGCGCGACCCCCGCCGTGCCGTCGGCCGAGCGGTCGTCGATCACGACCACCCGCCAGGGGCCCGGGTAGTCCTGGCCCAGGAGGGCGGGGAGGGTGGCCGGCAGGACGTCGGCCTCGTTGCGCGCGGGCACCAGGACGGCCAGCGGCGGCCACGTCCGCGGCTCGGGGGCCGGCGGGTCCTCCTCGTCGGTCGGGCGCAGGTCCCACGGCCGCGCGGGGTGCAGCAGCACCCCCAGCCAGGCGGCCAGGGCGGCGACGCCCGCCCAGCCGAGCGCGCTCAGCGCGCCGGCCGCCGCGCCTCCATGTTGAGGCGGACATAGTCGACGACGACGCGGCCTTCCTCGTCGGCGAGGCGCGCGGCGACCTCGCGGGCGAAGGGGGCGCGCTCGGCCGGCGGCATCAGCTCCACGTAAGTCCGCACGACGACCGTCATGAGGAACTCGGCCGCCACCTCGACGTCGTCGAAGTGCGCGGGGGCCTCCTCGAGCCAGGCGTGCGCCTCGTCGAAGCCCGCGTCCTGCAGGCGGGTGACCGTGTCCTCCGGGCCCTCGAAGGTCCAGGTCTGGCTGAACCCGCTCAGGGAGGCGGCGTAGGGCTCCTCCGCCGCGACCGCCCCCACCGCCGCGAGGGCCGCGGCGACGTTCCCCCGCCCCCCGCACTGGGCCACCAGCCGCCCGCCCGGCCGCAGCGCGGCGAGCAGGCGCCGGAAGAGGGCGTCGTGGTCCAGGATCCAATGGAAGGTCGCCGTCGAGACGATCAGGTCCACCGGCTCCTCCAATTCCAGCTCGAGCAGGTCCGCCTGGCGCACGCTCACCCGGGGGGCGAGGTCGGCAAGACGAGCGGCGGCCTCATCGACCATCGCGCGCGAGGCGTCCACCCCGATCACGCGGCCGCGGGGCACCCGCTCCGCGAGCAGCCGCGTGACGCGCCCGGTCCCGCAGCCGGCGTCGAGCGCGGTCTCGTCGCCGCGGAGGGGGATGCGCTCGATCACCGCACGTCCCCAGGAGAGCTGCGGATCGGACACGCGCTCGTAGGTGCGCGCGTCCCATTCCGTGCTCACGGCGTCTCCCGCAGGTCGGCGGCCAGCGCCGCGAGGGCGTCGCGGATCGGCTCGAGCGGCGTCCGCGCGATCCCCGCCCCGATCTGGCCGCCCCGCTCCCGGTGCAGGATGCCGGTGTTGATCAGCGGCGTCGCCTGAAGGTCCAGGCATGCGCGCGCGTCGACGCCGAGCGGCGTGCCCTGGTCGTCGAGCACAGGGATGCGGAAGCGCTCGCTCTCGCCGATGCAGATGTCGCCCATCTCGCGGGTGCGCTCGACGGCGTCGGCCATGCCGCCGCCGAGGAAGGCGGCGACCGACGGGCTGGCGGCGCTCGCGGCGGCGCCGAGGCCGCAGCACTCCACCAGCGCCGAGTCGCCGATGTCGGGCGCCGCGTCCTCGTCGGACATGCCCGGCCGGAAGAGCGGGGCGCCCACCAGCGGCGCCGGCGCGGTGAACCAGCGGTCGGGCAGGCCCGCGACCTGCACGGCCACGTCGGTGCCGTTGCGGCTGATGAAGACGAGGAGGCTGCTGCCCTGCGTCCCCTGGATCCCCGCGAGCGCCGCGCGGGCGCAGGCGATGGTCATCGTCAGGGCGAAGTGGCCGTTGCCGGCGAGCATCCGGGCGGTCGGGAGCACGCTGCGAGGCGCCCGTTCCGCCATCGCCGGCAGGGCCTGGCGCAGCAGCAGCATGGTGGTCGCCTGGTGGCGCATGTGGCAGTCGTCGCCCATCGCGATGCCCTGGGCGTCGAGGGCGAACCCGTCGATGGGCCCCTCGGCGCGCAGCGCGGCGGCGAAGCCGGGGGCCACCGCGTCGGCGAGGGTCCGCTGGCGTCGGATCGCCTCGGCCGACCCCACGCCGAGCCAGAACGCCTCCCCGGGGCCGTCGTTGAGGGGGCTGTAGCCGACGCCGCCGCCGACCTCGTCGCGCGCCGCCCAGACGGCCATCGAGGGCGAGATCACCCCGGTCATGGCGCCGGCCGCCTCCAGGGAGTGGGCCGGGGCGAGCCGGACGCCGCCGTCCGCGACCAGCCGCGCCGCCTCCTCGAGGGTGGTCGCCCAGCCCTCCAGCACGACCGCCCCGCAGACGGCGTTGCGCTGGGGCCGGCACATCAGCTCCCACTCGACGGGCGGGCCGGCGTGCAGCACGGTGCGGCCCTCGAGCCCGGGGATCAGCTCGCCGCCGGCGCCGCAGCCGACGATCATGGGGCGCGCCTCCTGCAGGCGCGCCAGCGCTCCGGCGTTGGCTGCGTCGACGCGGTCGTCCCCATAGGTCGCGGCGAGCAGCGCGACGTCCTCGAGGTCGCCGCCGGCGGGCGGCCGCCACTCGACGCCCGTCACCTCCGCGCCCTGGTCCCGCAGCGCCTCGGCCATGAGGTCCAGGCCCGCCGTGACGACGCGTAGGCTGCTCACCCCATGAACCTACCGGCTCTCGCACGCGCGGTCCGCCAGCACCCCGGCCTGCGCGCCAAGCGCGAGCTGGCCCTCGTCGCGGCGGCCTTCGGCGGCGACGGCGACGACGCCGCCCTTGTCGCGGCCGGCGACGGCCGCCTCGCGCTGGCGGCCGAGGCCATCCATCCGTCCTTCGTGGCGGCCCAGCCCCGCGCGGCCGGCGTGGCGGGCGTCGTCACCGTCCTCAACGACCTCGCCGCGACCGGCGCCCGCCCCGTGGCCCTGCTCGACTGCCTGATCGCGGGCTCCCGGCGCGTCGCCGAGGAGGTGCTCGAGGGCCTGCGGATCGGCGCGGGCCTCTACCGCGTGCCGGTCCTCGGCGGGCACGCGACGGTCGAGGACGGGGCCCCCCCGGCGCTCTCGACCTTCGCCGTCGGCCGCGTCCGCGCGCCTCTGGCGGCCGCCAACGCCCGGCCGGGGGACGCCGTGATGCTGGTCGCCTGCCTGCAGGGCGAGCTGATGGTGGGCGCCGGCAGCAACTTCTTCAGCCACCTGCGCGGGCCGCGGCGCGAGCGGGCCGCCGACGACCTCGCCCTGCTGCCCGACGCCGCGGAGGCCGGGGACGCCTGGGCGGCGCGCGACGTTTCGATGCCCGGCGTCGCCGGCTCGCTGCTCCAGCTCTGCGAGAGCGCCGGCGGCCTCGGCTGCGCGCTGGACCTGGAGGCCCTCCCGGCCCCGCCCGGCGTGCCGCTCGAGCGCTGGCTGCTCACCTTCCCCTCGTTCGCCTTCCTCGTGGTCGGCGACGCCGAGGCGCTGGTCGCCCGGGCCGGCGCGGCCGGGCTCGCCGCCGCGCGGGTGGGGGCCCTCGACGACACCGGCCGCCTGCGCCTGGCCGCCGCCGGCGAGGAGGAGCCGGTCTGGGACCTGGCGGCCGAGCCCCTCACCGGCATGGGGTGACCCCGTCGGGCGGAGCCGGCCCCGTCACGCCGGCGCGCCGCGGGGGCGCCCGGCGAGGGGGGCCGGCCCCAGCGGTGCCGCCCCGCGTAGACGGCGCTCCAGCTCGAGGACGGCGTCGATCGCCTCGTCCAGCTCGGCGGCCGCCCGTGGCCCGGGGGCGCCGTCGCGGAAGTCGGCCGAGGTCAGATAGACCGCCGTCGGGGTGACAAGGGCCCCGAAGAAGGCCAGGACGTCGCGAAGGTGGCGCTCGGCGCCCAGGTAGTGGTGGTCGCTCGCCCCCATCGCGGCGATCGCCGTCGGCGTCCCGCGCAGGGCCTCCACCGGCAGGTGGTCGAGCAGGTTCTTCAGGACCCCCGTCAGCGAGCCGCGGTAGACGGGCGTCGCGAGCACGACGGCGTCCGCCGCCGCCACCGCGTCAACGGCGCCCAGCAGCTCGACGCCGTGGTCCTCGGGCGGGCGCCCGTCGGCGGGGGAGAACGGGAGCGTCGCCAGGTCGAGCAGCGCGGCGTCCACGGCCCACCGCCCGCCGGTCCGCCCGACGGCCTCGGCGAGCGCGCGGTGAAGCCGGCCCGGCGGGGTCGCGCTCCCGAGGACGACGGTCAGGGCGGGGCGGGCGTCGTGGTCGGCCATCGTTCGTCAGCTCCTCATCGAGGCGGGGCGCTCCGGTTCGACATCTCCGGATCGCGCGCACAGCATCGCGCGATCGCACCAGACGACAATGCGCCCGGTCGCCCGCCGGGCGATCTTCCCGGCATCGAGCGTGCCGCTGGCCCGCCCCGGCGGCACGCTGCGATCGTCCGCGGGCTCAGGCGCGCGTCGCCACGACCTCCAGGTACTCCGCGGGGATGGCGACCGGGCCGTTCCCGCCGTTGCGGTCGAAGCGACGGGCCAGCTCGACGAGCTCGGCCGCGAGGGCGTCGCGCTCCTCGGGCTCCAGCCCGCCGAACGCCACGACCGTCGGGCCGTAGGTGTCGCGGAACAGCTCGACGAACTCGTGGGGCGACGTGACACGCCACGTGTACTCGCGCCGGCGCATGCGGAGGTCGCGCACGCCGTCGCCGAGCAGGTCGCGGACGTGGTCCTCGACGCCCCACCGCGGCGGCGGCGTCAGCCCCGGCGGCGGCGGCACGTACGCGCCGACGGTCTTGAAGAGCCCGCCGATGAAGCCCTCGGGCGTCCAGTTGGCCAGCGCGATCGTCCCGCCCGCGCGGCAGACCCGCAGCATCTCGGCCGCCGTCCGGCGCTGGTCGGGCGCGAACATCGCGCCGACGGCCGAGACGACCGCGTCGAAGGAGCGGTCCGGGAAGGGCAGCGCCTGGGCGTCGCCCTCGACCGTCTCGATTTCCAGGCCCTCGGCGGCGGCGCGTGTGCGCGCCCGCTCGAGCAGGGAGGGCACGTAGTCCAGCGAGACGACGCGGGCCCCCTGGCGGGCGGCGGCGAGGGCGGTGTTGCCGCTGCCCCCGGCCACGTCGAGCACCCGGCTGCCGGCGCGGAGGTCCGCGGCGTCGCAGAGCAGCTCGGAGATGACCGGGATGCGGGCGGCGACGACCGAGTAGTCGCCTGCGCTCCAGACCTTCTGCTGGCGGCCGGTGATCGTCGCGTAGTCGGGCGCGGCGTCGACGGTGATGGTGCCCATGAACTCGTCCTCCTGGCTCAGTTCGCACGATCGTTCGTGCTAATTGACCTGGCGAGGATACGAACGATCGTGCTAACTTGTCAAGCATGACGACGACGACGGCGCGGAGACGGCGATCGGACGGGGAGCGCAGCCGGCGCACGATCCTGCGCACGGCCGCGCGCCTGGCGACGGTCGAGGGCCTCGACGGCCTCACGATCGGGCGCCTCGCGTCGGAGACGGGCATGAGCAAGAGCGGCCTCTTCGCGCACTTCGGCTCGAAGGAGGAGCTGCAGCTCGCCACGATCGACACCGCCGAGGAGATCTTCGAGGGCGAGGTCCTCCGGCCCGCGCTCGAGGCCGAGGGGCTGGCCCGCCTGCGGGCGCTGTGCGAGCGCTTCCTCTCCCACGTGGACCGCAAGGTCTTCCCGGGCGGCTGCTTCTTCGCGTCGGCCGCGGCGGAGCTGGACACTCGCCCGGGGCCGGTCCGGGACCGGATCGTGGCCATCTACGGCGAGTGGACCGCGCTGCTCGAGGACTCGGTGCGCACGGCGCAGGAGCGCGCCGAGCTCGCCGAGTCCGTTGACCCCGCCCAGCTGACGTTCGAGCTCAACGCCATGCTCGCCGAGGCCAACGGGCTCTTCCTGTTGAGCGGCGACCCCCGGGCCTTCGACATGGCCCGGCGCGGGATCGCCGACCGGCTGGAGCGGGCGGCGGCCTGAGAGTCAGGCGGTCCCGAGCGCCCAGTCGTAGCCGCCGGGCGCGAACTCCGGCTGGGCGCCGGCGAGGGCGATGGTCATCTCCTGGTGGGTGGCGCCGCGGTAGTCGGTCTCGTCGCCCAGCACGCTCCACCCGAGGTGGCTGAAGAAGGGCACGTTGCGGGCCTGGATGAGCGCGATCATGCGCGAG
>DATAGF010000017.1:0-8899 GCA_036257075.1 Miltoncostaeaceae bacterium | reverse complement strand
CCCGTCGTCCTCGCCGCCGTCACGTCCGGGGTGGCCGTCATCGCCCTCGCGCTGATGGCGTCGCCGGTCATCGACGCCTGCAGCGGAGCCGCCGAGGCCCTCCTAGCGCCCTAGGGGCCCCTAGGCGCGCCCGCGCCCGCCGGGCGGCCGGGCGACCACCAGCCCGGCGACGGCCGCGGCCAGCAGCAGGAGCAGCACCGAGGCCATCGCCCCGAGCGCCGGCACCGAATCGCGCCAGCCGTCGGGCGCACGCGGCGACTCGGGCCCGGCGCCGACGGGCCCCTCCACCCCCATCGCCCGCTGCCGCTCGCCGGCCGACCAGCGCTCCGGGGCGATGACCGGGGCCCCGCGGGCCGCCGTGGTCGATGCGCCGCGCGCCGCCGTGGGCGCACGCGCGGCGGGCCCCCGCGTCGCCGGCGAGTCCGGGGCGGATGCGGCGGGACCGGTGGCCGGCGCCCGAGGCTCGGTCGCGGCCGGCTCCGGCGCGGCGGCGTGCTCGTGAGCGGCGCTCGCGTTCGGCCGCGGCACGGACCCGTCCGCGTCGGACAGACGGGGCAGCGGTGACCGCGGCTCGACCGGCGCGACCACCTCGGCGACGGGGGGCACCGCGCCGCCGACCGGGCGGGTCACCGCCTGGGCCGCGGGCTCGACGGCCTCGGTCACGGGCGCTAGGGCGTCGGTCGCGGGCTGGACCGCCTCGGTCAGCGGGCGGGCCGCTTCGGTCACTGGCGACACCGCGTCGGTCACGGGCTGGACCGCCTGGGTCACGGGCTCGCCCACTGGGAGGTCGAGCGCCCCGGCCTGCGGGGCGGCCGCGAGCGTCGCCGCGACGGCGGAGAGGGCCACCAGTGTCAGGAGCCGCGCCGATGACGGCCCCCGGCGCACCAGGCTCGGGGGGACCACGTGGATATCCCTATCCACGCGGCGGCCGACCTACACCTCTCTCGGTGACGGTTTTCGCCGGATCGCCTCCGGCTCGCGGCGTCGCGGCGGCTCAGGGGCTGAGCTCGCCCCCCGGCGGGGCGGGCGGCGCCGCGGGCCACCCCCTCCGGGTCGGTGGGGTCCGGCTGGTCGGGGCTGGCCTCGCCCCCGGGAGGCGCCGGCGGCGCGGTCGGGCCGTCCTCCGACGTCGTGGCCCCGGGCGGCAGGGCGGGCGCCGGCGTCAGCTCGGGACCGGGGACGGGCGCGGGCTGGCCCTCGGCGCCGAGCGCGGCGGCGGGAACGACGGCCAGGCACAGGCCGACGAGGGCGGCGGCGAGGGTGTGGCGTCTCATCGGGGCTCTCCTCTGAGGGACCTCGGTCGGGATGCGCGTCGGACCGGGGTCGCGCGCCTCCGCGTCTGTATCGGCGGCGCCCGCGTACCACTTAACACCCTCGCAACACGTCCACGCCAGCGCTCAACGCTCGGCGGCCCGCGCCCGGAGCACGAGCTGCACGGCCGTGGCGAGGAGGAGGACGGCGAAGCCGATGCGCAGCGCCCGGTCGGGCGCCGCGTCGGCGATGAAGGCGCCGGCGACCGCGGTGCCCACCGACACCAGCCCCATGACGGCCGCGTCGCGCCAGCGCACCTCCCCGGCGCGCGTCTGGCGCCACGAGCCGAGGATCGCGACCGGGATGATCGCCAGCAGCGACGTCGCCTCCGCCTCGAGCTGGGTCAGCCCGAGCACCAGCGTCAGCGTGGGGACGAAGATGATGCCGCCGCCGACGCCGAAGAGGCCGGCGACCGCGCCCGCGGCGACGCCGAGCAGCACGACGAGGATCGCGTCGACCATCAGCCGACCGCCAGCCGGATCGCGACGGCCACGAGGAGGACGGCGAAGGCGTAGGTGAGCGCCCTGCTCGAGATGCGCGCCTTGATCGCCAGCCCGATGTTGACGCCGGCCATGGCCGGGATCCCGATCAGCAGCGCCGTGGTCCAGTCGACGTTGCCGAGGGCCCCGTGCGTGGCCGTGCCGAACGTCGCGGTGAAGATGATCGCCGCGAGCGACGTCGCCGTGGCGATCTTCGCGTCGTAGCCGAGCAACCAGATCAGGAGCGGCACCATGATGATGCCGCCGCCGACGCCGAAGAGCGCCGAGAAGAGGCCGGCGGTCAGCCCGATCGCCGCAAGCCGGACGAGGCGCCCCGAGGGGGCGAGCGCGCCCTCCGGCGACGCGGCCTCGCTGCTAGGGTCGATCGCCGTGACCGCTCCCGACCGGCGGCTGGCCGACCTCCTGGCCCCGCTCCGCGAGCGCCCCCGGCAGGCCGCCGTCCTGTGCGACGTCGATGGCACCCTGGCGCCGATCGTCCCCCGTCCCGAGGACGCCCGCCTGCTGGACGGCGCCCGCGAGGTGCTCGAGGCGCTGCGCGGCCGGTTCGGCCTGCTCGGCTTCGTCAGCGGCCGCGGGCTCGCCGACCTCGAGCGCCTCGTCGGGCTCGACGGGTGCGCCTACGCGGGCAACCACGGGATGGAGCTCCACCTGCCTGGCGAGCGGCCGCGCCTGGCCGACGGTGTCGCGCCCCACGTCCAGACGATCGCGGCCTTCGCAGCGACCTGGCCGCCAGAGCGCCTGGCGGTGGGGGGGCTCCGCCTGGAGGAGAAGGGCGCGACCCTCAGCGTCCACGCGCGCGGCGCGCCCGACCCGGACGCCGCCGAGCTGCTGCTCCGCGAGGTGGCGCGGGAGGCGGGCGAGCACGGGCTCGTCACCACCAGCGGGCGCGAGGTGCTCGAGGTGCGGCCGCCCGTGCGGGTCGACAAGGGCACGGCGGTGACGGAGCTGGTGGGGGGCGCCGGGGTGCGGACGGCGCTCTACGTGGGCGACGACCGCACCGACGCCGACGCCTGGCGGGCCCTGCGCGCGCTGCGCGACCGCGGCCGGCTGGAGGACGCCGTGGGCCTCGCGGTGACCAGCGCCGAGGTGCCCGCGGAGGTGCGGGCGGCGGCCGACGCGGAGGTCGACGGCCCCGCGGGGGCGGTGGACGCCCTGCGCCTGCTGGCTCACTGACCGGCGCCCGTCGCCGCCAGGCGGGCCGCCCGGCCCGCCGCCAGCTCCTCCCAGGGCCGTGTGTTTCCCACGTCCTCGGGCCGCGCCCCCGCCCGCCGCGCGACGAGCAGCCCGAAGCGGATGAAGTCGAAGGCGCTCTCGGAGTGGGCGTCGGAGCCGATGGTGATCCGCGCGCCCCCGGCCAGCGCCTGGCGCGCCATCTCGGCGTCGAGGTCGAGGCGCCGGGGCTGGGCGTTGACCTCGAGGTAGGTCCCCGAGGCCGCGGCGGCCTCCACGAGCCGGACCAGGTCGACGGGGGCGTGGCCGCGCCGGCCGAGCATCCGGCCCGTCGGGTGGCCGATGACGTCGACGAAGGGGCTGGCGGCCGCGGCGAGGACGCGGGCGGTGTAGCGCTCGCCGCCCTGGGCGAAGCCGGAGTGCACGCTGGCCGTCACCCAGTCGAAGCCGGCCAGGAGCTCGTCGCCGAAGTCCAGCCGGCCGTCGGCGAGGATGTCGACCTCGGTGGCCTTGAGCACCCGCACGTCGTCCTGGCGAGCGTTCTCGGCGTCGATCTCCTCCCACTGGCGGCGCACCCGCTCGGGGTCGAGGCCGCCCGCCATCGCCAGGCTCTGGGAGTGGTCGCTGATGGCCAGGTAGGCGTAGCCGCGCTCGCGGGCCGCCTCGGTCATCTGGCGGACCGTCAGCGTGCCGTCGCTCCAGCGCGTGTGCGAGTGCAGGTCGCCGAGCAGGTCGGCGCGCTCGACCAGGCGGGGCAGGGGCCCCTCGCGCGCGGCCTCGATCTCGCCGCGGTCCTCGCGCAGCTCCGGCGGGACGAGGTGGAGCCCGAGCGCCGCGTAGACGCCCTCCTCCTCCGCGTGGGTGGCGCGCTCGCCGTCCGGTCCGAGGATCCCGTGCTGGGAGACCGAGAGGCCCTGGCGCACGGCGAGCTCGCGCAGGCGGACGTTGTGGGCCGCGGAGCCGGTCGCGTGCTGCAGGAGGTTGCCGAACGCCTCCGGCGCACCCATGGCGAGCTCGAGGCGGACGCCCGCGTGGGTCGCGACCGAGCTGGTGGCGTCGCCGCGCGAGAGCTCCCGCTCCACCGCGGGATGGGAAGCGAGCGCGTCCTGCAGCTCCACGGGCCGGTCCGTCGCCGCGACCAGGTCGATGTCGTGCACGCTCTCCCGGCCGCGCCGCAGGCTCCCCGCCACCTCGACCCGGGCACCGTGGACCGCGGTTCGCAGGTCGCGCGCGATCTCCTCGGCGACGGGGAGGGCGCTGCCGATCGGCACGCGCTCGTCGTCGGACTCGGCCGCTGCCGCCCGCGCGAGCTCGGCGGCGAGGCGCGCCTCGGTGGCGGCGCCGAACCCCGGGACGTCGCGCACCCGCCCCTCGGCCAGCGCAGCGGCGAGGTCGTCGACGCTCGCCACGCCGAGCTCCTTCCACAGCGCGACGGCGCGCTTGGGGCCGATGCCCTCCAGCCGCGCGACCGCCGCGAGGCCCACCGGGACCCGCTCTCGCAGCTTGGCCAACGCGGCGATGTCCCCCGTCTCGACCAGCTCGACGATCTTCGCCTGGAGGGTCGTGCCGATGTCCGGCAGGTCGACGGCCCGGCCCGCCATGGCCATCTCGGCGACCGAGGTGGTGGTCGCGGTGACGCGGGCGGCGGCCCGCCTGTAGGCGAGGACGCGGTGCCGCACCGCCCCCTCGAGCTCGAGGAGGTCCCCGATCAGCCGGAGCCGCTCGGCGACCTCGCGGTTGGTCGGAAGGCGATCGGCCATCGAAGGAGTCTAGGCCGCGCCCGGTGAACCTTGAGGGGCGACCGACCGGAGAGGGTCGCTTCCGGCACCGCTGGTATCGTCTGCGCGCGTTCCCGAGGGAGGTCCGCTGGTGCAGGTCCTTGGCTCGCGGCGGGGTGGGATCGTCGTCCTCGTCATCGCCGGCGTCGCGCTCGCGGCGGCGGCTGCGTTCGCCGCCATCCAGCTGCTGCAGCGGCCGACGGTCGACGCCCCCACGCCGGCGCCGGACAGCGCAGTCGCCGAGGCGCGGCCGGCGATCTCGTTCTCGGTCGACGAGGGCGAGGGGCTCGGGGACCTGCGCGTGACGCTCGACGGCCGCGACGTGACCTCCCGCGTCCGCGGCGCCGACGGCGAGCTGAGCGTGATCCCTGTGGCCAAGCTGGCCCAGGGGACGCACCAGGTCGACGTGAGCTTCTCGAGCGGCAACGTCTTCGCGCGCACCGTGAACCGGAGCTGGAGCTTCGACGTGGACACGCTCGCGCCGCGGCTGGCCGTCGCCTCGCCCAAGCCGAAGGCGCTGCGGGCGCGCAAGGCCGTCAGGTTCAAGGGCGTGACCGAGGCCGGCTCCACCGTCACGATCGCCTACAAGGGCGGCGAGGCCACCGCGCAGGCCGGCGCCGACGGCGCCTGGTCGACGGTCGCGCGGCTGCCGGAGGGCGACGTCGCCACCACGGTCACCGCCGCGGACCGCGCCGGCAACACCACCGAGCGGGCGCGGTCGGTCACGGTCGACACGAGGGCACCGCGCATGGTGGTGAGCGCCCCGACCAAGGGCGAGCAGGTCACCGAGACCGACGAGCCGCTGGTCTACGGCGCGATCACCGTCGACAACCCGCGGGCCCTGACGTTCACGGCGTCGGTCAACGGCAGGAAGGTGGCGAGCGCTCGCGGGCGCGACGCGGCCTCCGCCGACGACGCCGACGACGTCTACGCCCAGGCGGCCGGGACCGATCCGGCGACCCTCGAGCTCGACGGGCGCCGCTTCGCGATGGCCATCGGCACGCTGGCCCAGGGCCGGAACACGATCCGGATGACGGTGAGGGACCGCGCCGGCAACGTGGCCCGAGCCCAGCGCGTCGTGAACGTCAACTCGACCGAGGAGTTCGGCGCCGTCGCGATCGGGCCGAGGGCACGCGGCGAGGACGTGGTCACCCTGCAGCAGCGCCTGCGCGAGGCCCGGGTCTACCCGAAGAAGGGCAAGCTCTCAGGGGTCGTCGACGCGAAGACCGAGAAGGCGATCGCGCGCTACCAGAAGCGCTACAAGCTCCCGAAGAGCGGCGTCGTGGACCAGCGGATGCTCCAGCGCATCGTCGGCCGCATCGTGGTCAACCTGTCCCAGTTCCGGGTGCGCCTGATCCGGAACGGCAAGGTCGCCGCCTCCTACCCGATCGCCATCGGCCAGCCGGCGTACCCGACCCCGACCGGCGACTACGAGATCATCGACAAGCAGGTCGACCCCACCTGGACGCCGCCCGACTCGCCCTGGGCCGCCGAGCTGTCGTCGATCCCGCCCGGCCCGGGCAACCCGCTCGGCACCCGCTGGATCGGCACCAGCGCGCCGGCGGTCGGCTTCCACGGCACCTACGCCGACTACACGGTCGGCACCGCCGCAAGCCACGGCTGCATGCGGATGCACATCCCCGACGTCGAGGCGTTCTACGAGATGGTGACGCTCGGGATGAAGGTCCAGATCCGTCCGTGACGCCCGAGCCGGTCGCCGTCACCGACGCCGACTGGGAGGCGCGGGTGCTCGCCGGCGACGTCCCCGTGCTCGTGGACTTCTGGGCACCTTGGTGCGTGCCGTGCCGCAAGGTGGAGCCGGTCGTGCGCGACCTGGCGGCCCGCTACGCGGGGCGCCTGACCGTCGCCCGGCTGAACGTCGACGAGGAGCCGCGCGCCGCCGGCCGCTACGACGTGCTCTCGCTCCCCACCCTGATCCTCTTCCGCGGCGGCGAGCCGGTCGAGCGGCTGGCCGGCGCCCTCAAGCCGGCCCGCATCGAGCGGGCCGTCGCCGCCCACCTCGACGCCCCCGACCACTGAGGAGCACATGCCGCCCATCTACTTCACGCTGGGCCACGTCCAGCCCTTCGCCGACATGGCGATCGAGCCCGTCGAGGAGGGCGTCGCCCTCGTCCGCGGCGACGGCAAGATCGTCGGCCTGCGCCTTGAGGACCCGCGCCTGGTCCTCAAGCTCCCCGAGCTGATCGAGCGCCTCGGGCTGGACGAGGAGCGCGTCTGGAACCGGCTGCGCGGGGACGCAGACGTGGTGGCCGGCTCCCGGGCCGCGACCTGGGGCGGCGGCGGGTCGTAGCCCCTACGGCGACGTCGGCGCGGCGCGCTCCAGCCGCAGCGCCAGGGGCTCGCTGTCGACGACGTGCTCCTCGCGGCGCAGCCCGCCGAAGGGCGCGCCGTGGCCGACCGTGAGCCGTGTGGCCAGCGTCTCGGCGGCGATCGCGCCGCGGTGCTCCTCCACCGCCTCGCGCAGCTCGCCGGAGCCGTCGAGGTGGAGGTGGATGCGCTCCTCCACCCGCAGCCCGGCCGCCCGGCGCGCTCCCTGCACCGCGTGGACGACCTCCCGGGCGAGCGCCTCGCGCCGCAGGTCGGGGGTGATCTCGGTGGCGAGCCCGACCGCCAGCGCGGCGTCCTGGCCGACGGCGTAGCCCGCGCTGGGGCGCGCCTCGAGCAGCAGGTCCTCGGGCTCGAGGCGCTCGCGGTCGCCGTTGAGGGCGATCTCCACCCCGTCGCCGGCGTCGATCGCCCGCGCCGACTCCGCCGCCGGGAGGGCCGCCACCGCGGCGGCGACCGCGGGCATGCGCTTGCCGAAGCGCGGGCCGAGCCGCCGGTAGTTCGGCTTCACGGTCACCTCGACGAGCTCCGCCGGGTCGGTGACGAAGCGGACCCGCCTGACGTTGAGCTCCTCGGCCACCAGGTCCACCAGGCCCTCGATCGAGCGGGCCATCGCTGCCGGCGCCGCGACGACCGCCTCGGCCAGCGGCTGGCGCACCTTGAGGCGGGCCTCGGCGCGCGCGCCCCGCCCCACCGCCACCGCCTCGCGGGCCGCCGCCATGGCGGCCTCGAGCCCGGGGTCGCGGCGGCCGCGCGGCGCCGGCCAGTCGGCCAGGTGGACGCTCTCGGGCGCCGAGGCGTCGTGAGCTGCCACGAGCGTCCCGTACATCTCCTCGGCCACGAAGGGGCAGAAGGGGGCCGCCATCAGCGTCATCGTGGCCAGGCACTCGTGCAGGGTCGCGAAGGCCGCCGACGCGTCCTGGCGGGCGTCGCCGGCGGCCCCGTTGCCCACGCGCCCGCCCCAGAAGCGGCGCCGCGACGTGCGCACGTACCAGTTGGAGAGGTCGTCCAGGAAGCCCTCGAGCGCCCGGCCGGCGCCGGTGGCGTCGTAGTCCTCGAGGCGCTCGGTCACCTCCTCGACGACGGCGTCGAGGCGGGAGAGGATCCAGCGGTCGATCGGGCGGCGCGCCTCCTCGGCGGCGCCGTCGGCGGGCGACCAGCCGTCCGGCAGGGCCGCGTAGGTGACCAGGAAGGAGAAGGTGTTCCAGAGGGTCAGGAGGAAGCGGCGCATCGCCTCGTCGACCGCCTCCAGGCTGAAGCGGAACGAGTCCCACGGGCTCTGGGCGGTCAGGAGGTACCAGCGGAAGGCGTCCGCGCCCTGGCGGTCGAGCACGGTCCAGGGCTCGATCACGTTGCCCTTGCTCTTGCTCATCTTCTGGCCCTCGGCGTCGAGGATCAGCCCGAGGCAGACGACGCTGCGGTAGGCCGCCTCGTCGAAGAGCAGCGTGCTCTCGGCCAGCAGCGAGTAGAACCAGCCGCGGGTCTGGTCAAGGGCCTCGCAGATGAAGTCGGCGGGGAAGCGCCCGGCGAGGTCGCCGCCCGTGTCGAAGGGGTGGTGCTCCTGGGCGAACGGCATCGCGCCGCTGTCGTACCAGACGTCGATGACCTCGGGCTCGCGGGCCATCGGCCCGCCGCAGGCGCAGGTCAGCGCGTTCTCGTCCACGTACGGCCGGTGGGGGTCGAGGTGCTCGGGCAGCGCCTGGAGGGCCCGCTCGCGCAGCTCCGCGTAGGAGCCGACGGCGTCCACCCGGTCGCAGTCGGCGCAGCGCCACAGCGGCAGCGGCGTCCCCCAGT
>DATAGF010000013.1:0-11542 GCA_036257075.1 Miltoncostaeaceae bacterium | reverse complement strand
CGGCAACGGTGAAAAGGTGCGGTAAGAGCGCACCAGCGGTCTGGTGACAGGCCGGCTGGGTAAACCCCACCCGGTGCAAGGCCAAATCGGGGCGTCACGGGTTGCTCGCCCAGCCCCAGGTCGGCCGCTCGAGGCGCCCGGAGACGGGCGTCCCAGATGGATGGCTGCCCACGACAGAATCCGGCTTACGGCCTGCTACAGGAAGCCCCGCTCAGGCGGGGCTTTCCCATATGTCAGCCGCTGCCACCCCAGGGGTCGTCGATAAGGATGCGCCAAGCGCCGTCCGGCGCGCGCCGAAGCACGTCCGCGCTGTGGCCGCGCATCTGGACCGGCGCGCCGTCGGGCTGCGTGCCCTCGAGTTGCCAGCGGTTCGTGACGAGCGCCACATCGCCGGCGGTCATGACGTTGGTGATCTCGCCGTGCATCCGCGGCTTCAGCGCCGCAAAGCGGTCGAGCGCCGCCGAAATCGCCTCGCGGCCCTTGACCTCCTGGCCGGGCTGCGGCGCGAACGTCGCCTCCAGCTCGTACAGGCTCATGGCGCCCTCGACGTCCCCGCCGTTCAGCGCCTCGGTCAACAGCTCGATCACTTCCGCTGGGCTGTCAGCCTTCATCGCTGTGCCTCCTTCTTCGGCGTCCCCGTGAGTTAGTCCGATATCGTACCATTTTCCTGTGGATGCGCTGACTCGTGAGAACCTGGGCTTCCTGCTGGCGAAGGCGAGTCAGCGCTGGAACGAGCTCCTCGGCGAGCGCTTCGTCGCCGCCGGCTACCCCGACGTGCGGCCGTCGTACGGCTCGATCCTCGTCCCGTTGTTCGAGGAGGACGGCCTTCGCATGGGAGAGCTCGCCGCCCGCGCACGCGTCAGCAAGCAGACGATGACGACGATGGTGGGCCTGCTCGAGCGGGACGGGCTCGTCGAGCGGCGCGCCGATCCGAGCGACGGCCGCGCCTCGCTCGTCTTCCTCACCGAGCGGGCGCGCCGGTTTCGCCCGGTTGCCGAGGCGGCGCTCGCCGAGCTCGACCGGCTCGTCATCGAGACGATGGGCGAGCGCAGTCGGGACGAGGTGCGCGAGGCGCTGCGTTTGCTGGCGGGGTTGGCGCGTATGCCTTGACAGGTATATAACCGAGGCGGCATGATGACGCCATGACCGCCGACGTCTTCGCCGTGATCGGGGACCCGAGCCGGCGCCGCATCCTGGACGAGCTGCGGCAGGGCGACCGCAGCGTCGGCCAGCTCGTGGACGCGCTGTCGATGTCCCAGCCCGCCGTCTCCAAGCACCTGCGCGTGCTCCGCGAGGCGGGGCTGGCGACCGCGACGCCGATCGCCCAGCAGCGCATCTACCGGCTCAGCGACGAGCCCCTGCGATCCGCCGACGCCTGGCTCGCCCCCTACCGGGCGATGTGGAGCGGCCACCTCGACGCCCTGGGGCGCCACCTGGACTCGCGGGCGGGCCGATGACGGGCCGCGAGCCAGGGCCCCCCTTGCCCGCGACCCTCGGCCCGGCCGGCGACGACCGCTGGGTGCTCGTGCTCGAGCGCTCCTTCGACCACCCGCCCGCCGAGGTCTGGGCCGCGCTGGTCGAGCCCGCCCGCCAGGCCGAGTGGGCGCCGTTCCGGTCCGACCGCGACCTGGCGAGCCCGGGCCCTGCCACCCTGACGATGCTCGGCGGCGACGAGGAGGTGCGCCTCCCCGGCGACGTCACGGTCGCCACGCCCCCGCGCCTCCTCGAGCACCGCTGGGACGCCGACCTCGTGCGATGGGAGCTCACGGAGGTGGGCGGCGGGACGCTGGTCACACTCCGTCACACCTTCGGCGACCGGCCCTGGGCGCCGAGCTACGGCGCCGGGTGGCAGATCTGTCTCGATACGCTTCAGGCGATGCTGGACGGCGCCCCGCGCGGGCCGGTCGTCGGCGAGGCGGCGAAAGAGTGGGGCTGGGAGGGCCTCCGCGACCGGTACGCGGCCGCGCTCGGCGTCGACGCCGAGCGATGAGTCCGGGGCGTCGGAGGCGTCAGAGAGGGGTACGGTCAGCCCCAGGAGGGGAGTCAACGGCCATGACATTGGACCGCAGAGCGCGCTGGATGGCGCTGATCGTCCTCTGCCTGGGCGACCTGATGATCGTCCTCGACGGCACGATCGTGAACGTCGCGCTGCCCTCGATCCGCGACGACCTCGGCTTCTCCGAGACCTCCCTCGCCTGGGTGGTGAACGCCTACCTGCTCACCTTCGGCGGCTTCCTCCTGCTCGGCGGGCGCCTCGGCGACCTCTTCGGTCAGCGGAAGATGTTCCTGATCGGGATCGCCCTCTTCACGGCCGCCTCGCTCGCCTGCGGCCTGAGCGGCACCCAGGAGCTGCTCGTGGCGTCGCGGGCGGTGCAGGGCTTCGGCGGGGCGCTCGTGTCGGCGGTCGCGCTGTCGCTGATCATGACCCTCTTCACCGAGCCGGCCGAGCGGGCGAAGGCGATGGGCATCTTCGGCTTCGTGCTGTCCGGCGGGGGCACGGCGGGGGTCCTGCTGGGCGGGGTGCTCACCGACCTGCTGTCCTGGCACTGGATCTTCCTGGTCAACATCCCGGTCGGGGTGGCCGTGTACGTCCTGTCGCTGCGGCTCCTGCCGGCGACCCGGGGCACCGCCGAGGGCCGCGTGGACGTCGGGGGCGCCGTCGCCGTCACCGGGGCGCTCATCCTCGCCGTCTACGCAATCGTCAACGGCAACGAGGCCGGCTGGACCTCGGCGCGCACGCTGGGCCTGCTCGGCGCCGCGGCCGCACTGCTGCTGGTCTTCCTCGCCATCGAGTCCCGCGTCGCCTCGCCGCTGGTCCCCCTGGGGCTGTTCCGCATCCGCAACGTGACCGCGGCCAACATCGTGGGCGTCCTCATGGCCGGCGGCCTGTTCGCCTGGTTCTTCTTCTCAGCGCTCTACATGCAGCAGATCCTGGGCTACACGCCGCTGGAGGTCGGCCTGGCCTACCTGCCCTCGATGGTGATCTGGGGCGGCGTGTCGCTGTTCTCGGACCGCTTGGTCATGCGCCTGGGCATCCTCAAGCCGCTGGTCGGCGGGCTGGTGCTCATGGCCATCGGCCTCGTGCTCTTCGCCCGCACGCCGGTCGACGGCAGCGTGCTGGTCGACGTGCTGCCGGGGACCGTCGCCATCGGCCTCGGCGCCGGCGTGGCCTTCAACCCGATCCTGCTGGCGGCCATGAGCGGCGTCGCCCCGACCGAGTACGGGCTCGCCTCCGGCGTCGTGAACACCTCGTTCATGATGGGCGGCGCGCTCGGCCTCGCCGTCCTCGCGAGCGCCGCCGCCGCGCGCTCCGACGACCTGGAGGCCTCTGGCGAGGACGCCCTCGAGGCGCTGAACGGCGGCTACCACGTCGCCTTCCTGATCGGCGCCCTCTTCACGGTCGTCGGCGCGGTGGTGGCCCTCGCCCTGATCCGGGCGGAATCGCCGGCCGCCGAACCGGCCGCCGACGACCGCGCGCCGGCGGCGGTGGGGGGCGACTCGGGGGGCTAAGGGCTCAGGTGCCGGCGGGCGCGTCGGGTGCCCCGTGCGCCTGCTCGAAGCCCCGTCCGACGGCGGCCTGCGCGTAGTCGATCATCGCGTAGAGGGAGGGGATGGCCTGAGCCTCCATGGCCACGCCCTCTCGCCGCGCCTCCTCGGCCTCGATCGCCACGGCGATGGCGACGCGCGTGTGCTCAGCCAGCAGGCCGAGCCCGGCGGGCCCCTGCAGGCCGCCCCGCAGGCCGGCAAGCTCGGCCCGGCCCATCGACACCCCGGGCCGGCCGGTCTCGAGGCCCGCGGTCAGGATGCGCAGGAAGCGCACCGCGAGGCGCCGCATGGCGGGGGCGGAGGACGAGGTCACCGGCGTCTCCACCTCGGGGACATAGCCCTCGAGGACGCGCTCGACGATCGCGTCGGTGCGGAGGTTGAGCTCGCGGGCGAGGAGGGGGGCGGGGGGGACGTCCTGAGGCGGCCGGCGGAGCCGCCGCGGCTCAGGGGCCGGGGCGCCGCGGTCGGTCAGCCACTCCCGGAGCTCCTCGAGCTCGAAGCGGCGGTGCCCTCCGACCGTGCGGTGCGACGGGAGCCGGCCCTGGTCGGCCCAGCCGCGGACGGTGGCGACGCTCACGCCGATGAGCGCGGCCGCCTCGCTCGCCGTCAGCGTGCGCTCGCCGCGTCCACCCCTCCCGTCGCGGGCCTTCGGCTGGTCGCCCTCGTCGGTCATGTGCCCGCAGTCTCTCGCATCACCCCTGTACCGCCAACGTTCCGTCCGGGGGGTCCGGTCCCGGGACGGCGGAAGGACTTTCGCCCGCGCGAGGCGAAGCCCTGCACACATGATTCCTGACATGCGTCCAGGCCGGCCCTGGCTGATCGCCCTCGGGGTCTTCGTCGCCCTCGCCGTGGCGCTCGGGCTGGTCGCGGCGTTCGCGGTCGGCCTCGGCATGCGCCACGAGGCGGAGCGCGGCGGCGCGCCGCTCGCCCGCTCGGCCGACGCACTGGCCGCCCGCATCGACCCCTCGAACATCCGCGCCGCGCGCGCCGTGCTCGCCGAGGCGGGCGCCCCGGCGCGGCTGCTGGGGCGCGCCGGGCGGGTCCGCGCCGAGGCCCGCGGCGGCGATCCGGCCTGGAGCGCCGGGACGGCCGAGTGGCCGGGCGCGCTGGCGACGGCCGGCGCGAGCGGCTGGTCGCTGCGGGACGGCGCCGTCGAGGCCTCGCGGACGCTGCCCTCCGGCGCCCGCGTGATCCTGCGCCGGCCGCTCGCCCCCGGCGCGGTGACCGTCGGCGACGAGCTGTGGCCGCTCGGCGCCCTCGTGGCCGTCCTCGCGGTCCTCGGCGCCGGCGCCGCCTGGATCCTCGCCGCCCGCGCGTGCCGCCGCCAGCGGGCCGTTGCGGCCGCGGCGGAGGCCACCGCCGCGGGGCGGCCGGCCGCGGCGCCGACGGTCGGACGGGGCGACATGCGGCGCCTCTCGCGCGCGGTGGGCGCCCTGACGGCGCGCGCGGCCGAGCTGCAGGACGCGGCCGAGGCGCGCGTCGAGGCCCTGGGCGCCACGCTCGGGCCGATGGCCCAGCCCGCCGCGGCGCGCACCCCCGGGGGGAGCCTGATCCGCAACGAGGCCCTCGAGCGGCTCGTCCGCGACGCCGCCCCCGGCGACGCGGCGGCGATCGAGGAGGCCGTCCGGGCCGGCCTGGAGGCGCCGGGGCCGGCGTCGCGGCGGCTGAGCCTGATCGACGGCCGCGACCTCGAGGTCGACGCCTGGGGCGTCCCCGGTGGCCGCGTGGTGACCGTGGGGGAGCGCACCGAGCAAGCCCGGCTGGCGGCGCTGCGGCGCCAGATCACCGGCGCCGCCGCCCGGCACCTCCAGGCCCCCGTGAGCGAGGTCCAGGCCATCGGCTCCGACCTGCTGGGCCAGGTCCCGGCCGCCAGCGCGCCCGCCGTGCGCCGCATGCTGGCCGCCGGCGACCGCATGGAGCGCCTCGTCGCCCAGATCCTGCGCGGGACCGAGAACGACCCGCGCGCCCGCCCCGTGCGGATGTCCTCGGTGGGCGCCGCCGCGATCGCATACGGCCTGGCGTCGGCGTTCGACCAGAAGCTGCGCGACCGGGGCCTGCAGCTCGAGACCGACCTGCCGGCGACCCTGCCGCCGCTGCGAACCGACCCCGCGCTGGTCCACGAGATCCTCTCCGAGCTGATCGCCAACTCGGCGACCTTCACGCCCCGGGGCGGCACGATCACCCTGGCCGGGCGGGCGCTGCCCGGCGGCGCGGTCGAGATCGCGGTCGCCGACAGCGGTCCCGGCATCCCCGGCGACGAGCTCGGCGCCGCGGCGGAGCGCTTCGGGCGCGGCGCGGCGGCGACCGGCTTCCCCGGCGCCGGCCTCGGCCTCGGCGTCGCCCGGGCCCTCGCGGAGCGGCTCGGCGGGCGCCTCACCCTGGAGCCCGGCCCCGAGGGCCGCGCCCGGCTCGAGCTCCCGGCCGCGCCGGCACCGCCGCCCGAGCCCGCCCCCGAGCCCGTCACCGGGGTGGGAGCGACATCTCCATGAAGATGGCCCCGGGCGCGCCGAACACCAGCCGCCCGAGGACCCAGCGCCGCCGCCTCGCCTCGCGGAACCCGTAGCGCTCGTAGAGCGGGCGGGCGGCGCTGTTGTCCGAGGTCACCCAGAGGGTCAGGCGGCGCTTGCCGGCGCGCCGCGCCTCGCGCTCGCAGGCCGACAGCAGGGCCCTGGCGGCGCCGCGGCGCCGGGCCCACTCGGCCACGCCGAGCTCGTCGATGTAGCCCTCGTCGCGGGCGACGCGCCCGCTGCCGAGCAGGCTGAAGACCAGGACCGCGCGCAGCGCCCGCGGCCAGCCCACCGCTGCCGCGAGCGCCCGCAGGGCCCCGCTGCCGCGCTCGTCGGCCAGCACCAGGTGGACGCCCCCGGCGACCCGCCCCTCGACCTCGGCGACCCAGTAGAGCGAGGCCGTGCCCTCGCGGATGTCGCGCCGTACCAGCTCCTCCACGCCGTGGACGGCGGCGCGGCCGAGGGCGGGGCCGTACTTGTCGGCGAGCGCGTCCACGACGACCGCGGCGATCGCCGGGGCGTCGTCCTCGCGCGCGCTGCGCACGACCGGCCGGGGCGGGCTGGCGTCCATGGGCCGATGGTAGCCCCCGGCGGCTAGCCTCCATCCAGTCCACATACGGAGGTGAGCATGGCGCGACCGGAGGCGGGCCAGCGGGCCCCGGACTTCTCCCTGGAGGCCGACGACGGCTCCACCGTGAGCCTCTCGGACCTCGCAGGGTCGACCGCGGTCCTCTACTTCTATCCCAAGGACGACACCACCGGCTGCACGGCCGAGGCCTGCGAGTTCCGCGACCTGGCGCCCGACTACGACGCGGCCGGCGCCAGGGTGATCGGAGTCAGCCCCGATCCCATCGCGAGTCACGTCAGGTTCCGCGACAAGCACGGGCTCCCGTTCACGCTCCTGAGCGACCCCGACCACGCCACCGCCGACGCGTACGGCGTCTGGGTCGAGAAGTCGAGGTACGGCCGCACCTACATGGGCGTCGAGCGCAGCACCTTCGTGATCGGCCCCGACGGCACCATCCAGGAGGCGCTCTACAAGGTGAAGCCCGAGGGCCACGCGGCCTCCGTGCTCGAGCTGGTGGGCTCGCCGGGCGGGTGACCGCCCCGCCCGGCTCCCCCGTCCCGCAGCGCCGGCTGGCGATCCTGGCCTACGGCTCGCTGCTCTACCGGCTGGGACCGCTGTCGTCGGTGGTGGTCGGCGGCGAGCCCTGCCGCACGCCCTTCCCGGTCGAGTACGGCCGGGCGTCGCGGCGCTGGGGCGGCGGCCCCGTGCTCGTGCCCCACCCGCGCGGGGGGCCCGTCGACGGGGCGCTGCTGCACCTGGCCGACGGGGTGGAGCTCGGCGCGGCGGTGGAGCTCCTGGCCGAGCGCGAGGGCCTCGAGGGGAGCCGCGGGGTGGTGCAGGTCGAGCTCCCCGGCGACCGCCTGGTGCTCAGCGCGAGCCTGCCGCGGAACCTCCCGGACCGCGACATGGCCCCCGAGGCGCTCGCCCGCCGGGCCGTGCGCAGCGCCCGGGCCGGCCCGCGCAACGGGGTCGCCTACCTGCGCGGGGCGGTGGAGGTCGGCGTCGTCACGCCGCTCACCGGGGCCTACGCCGAGGCGGTCCTGGAGCTCGTCGGGGCCGCCTCGCTGACCGACGCGGAGCGGCTGGTAGCGTTGGACGGACCCGCAGCGGCAGGGAGGGCGAATGGCGTGGGATGACGTGTCGCGGTGGCAGCCGGTGGACCTCGCAGCCGCGTTCAAGATGGGCGACGCCGTGCAGCCGGTGGACGTGCGCGACATCGGCTACCGGGAGTCCGACGAGCAGGTGAGGGGCGCGCTGCGCGTCGACCCCATGGAGTTCGAGCGCGAGATCGGCGGGCTGCCCGAGGGCCGCGAGCTGATCTTCTACGACGACCGGCCGGGCGAGGCGACGAGCCTCAAGATCGCGCTGTGGACCTTCGACAACGGCCGCTCACGGGTGGGCGTGTTGGTGGGCGGCTGGGACGCCTGGCGCGCCGGCGGGTACCCGGTCGAGCCCAAGCCCGCCTAGGAGGCGGAGCCGTTGCCCCCCGGCCCGTCCGGCCGCAGGCCGTAGGTCTCCTCGAGCCAGGCCGGCAGCACATGGGCGATCGCGCGGCACAGCAGCTCCCGCTCCGAGATCGCCACCCGGGCAGCCACCTCGAGGGCGAGGCGGGCGTCGTCGCTGCGGATGCCGCCGACCCCCTGGACGGTCCTGTCGGCCTCGCCGCGGTTGTAGACCATCGCCCGCGCGGCCATCGCCCAGTGCTCCTTCGTCCACTCGATCAGCGCGGTCTCGAGCTTCGTGGGGTCGTAGCCCAGCAGGGCCCGCTGGAGCTCGTTGGGGGTCGGGTCGCTGTCGCGGTGCATGCTCACCTCGGAGTGGACGTCGGAGCGGCCAGTGTCGCACAAGGGCGGGGGGGGCGGCCGTGAGGGTCGTCTCCCTCCTGCCGAGCGCGACCGAGATGGTCGCTGCCCTCGGCCTCGCCGGCCGCCTCGTCGGCCGCACCCACGAGTGCGACTGGCCGCCGGAGGTCGCCGGCGTCCCGGCGATGACCGCCGACCGCGTCGACCGGAGCGCCATGAGCTCGGCCGAGATCGACCGCGCCGTGGCCGATGCGATGGCCGAGGGCGGCGGCCTCTACCGCCTCGACCGGGAGGCGCTCGCGGCCGCGCGGCCCGACCTGATCATCACCCAGGCCCTGTGCGGGGTCTGCGCCGTCGAGCGCGACGAGGTCGAGGAGGCGGCGCGCGCCCTCCCGGGCCGCCCGGCCGTGCTCTCGCTCGAGCCCGAGACCCTCGAGGGCGTCCTGGACTCGATGCTCGAGGTGGGGGAGGCGGCCGGGGCCGCCGGGCCGGCGGCGCGGGCCGTGGCCGGGCTGCGCGAGCGGCTCGACCGGGTCCGCGAGCTGACTCAGGGGCTCGAGCCCGTGCGGGTCGTCTGCCTGGAGTGGCTCGACCCGCCCTACGCCGCAGGGCACTGGGTGCCCGAGCAGGTGGAGCTCGCCGGGGGGCACGATCCCCTGGGGCGGCCCGGCCGCCCCTCCGTCCAGGTCACGCCGGACGACGTGATCGAGGCCGACCCCGACGCCCTGCTGCTGATGCCGTGCGGGTGGACCGCGGCCGAGACGCTCGCCGCCCTCGGCCGCGACGGCTTCCACGGGCGCTACGGAGGGATGCGGGCCGTCCGCGACGGCAGCGTGATCGCCCTCGACAGCGGCGCCCACTTCAGCCGCCCGGGGCCGCGCCTCGTGGACGGCGTCGAGGCGCTCGTGCCCGTCCTTCACCCCGAGGCGGTCGCGGCCCCGGCGGCGGCGCGGGGCTAGACTCCGGCCGGTGCGGACCTTCCTGCTGCTCTCCACCCTGAGCCCGCAGGGGCTGCAGACGCTCGCGACCACGCCCGAGCGCCTCCTGGAGGTCAACCGCGAGGTCGAGGCCATCGGCGGTCGCGTGGTCCAGCAGTGGTTCCTGCTCGGCGCCTACGACTTCCTCAGCGTGGTCGAGGCGCCCGACGAGCGAACCATCTCGCGCCTGGCGGTGGAGCTCGCGTCCCGCGGGAGCGCGACCTTCCAGACGCTCGCGGCGATCCCGGTCGACGAGTTCATCGCGGCGCTGGCCGAGCGGGCGGACTGAGCCGGACGCTCACCCTCGACCAGTGCCCGGCGCCGTCGCGCCGCGGCCCGCTCCGCGCCCTCGCGCTCCTGCCGCTGGGCGTGGTCGGGCCCTTCGGCGGCTGGATCCTGCCGACGGCCTACCTGGTCATCCCGCCGGTCGCGGGGCTCCACCTCGCCGATCGGCCCGCCGCCGACTACCTCCGCGACGACGGCCCCCGCGTGGCAGCGGCGCTCGAGTGGCTCGTCTGGCTGAGGGCCTTCGGGATGCTGGTGGTCGACCGGCCGCCGCTGGCCGCGGCCGGGCCGGTGCGGCTGGCCGTGGCGCCGGCCGGGCGGCCGACGGCGGCGGGCGCGCTGCTGCGGCTGGTCACCGGACTGCCGGTCGCGCTCGCCCTCTTCGCCGCCGGCGCGGCCCTGATCCCGGCCTGGCTGGCGGGCTGCGCCTGGCTGGCGGTGCGCGGGCGGCTGCCGGCGCCGGTGCGGGCGGGCCACGTCGCCCTCCTGCGGGCCGAGGCGGCCTTCCTGGCCCGCCACGCCTCCCTGGGGCGGGTCGGCGGCCCCTAGCTCGCCACCCGGCGCCACTCCTCGCCGCCGCAGAGCGGGCAGGGCGGGAGCACGAGGATCCCGTCGCTCTCCTTCGGCGACTTGACCAGCAGGTCGCAGCGCGCGCAGCGGAAGGCACCGGTGACCTCGTCGCCGGTCTGGAACAGCTCGTTTTCGTGAACGCTCGGCATCCTTCGGATCGACCTCCGTCGCAGGATGGATCGGCCACGGGCGGCCGTCGCCCGCGCGCCCGCCGCCTCGGTCCCGGGCGGCCCTCTAGGTGGCTACGGCGGCGATGATGCTCGCCGCGGCGACCAGCGTGAACAGCGTCAGGCCGATCGCGAGGAGGACGCGCTCCGAGACGCCGGCGATCCGGCGCGTCCCGCCCTCCGCGACCCCCCGGCGGCGCCCGATCAGGCGCGGCAGCCCGCCCTCATCGAGCCAGCGCTCGCAGTAGGGGCAGAAGCGCGCCTCGGCCAGGAGCGGCAGGCCGCAGCGGTGACACGCGGGCGCCTCCGACCGGTGGTGTCCCTGAAGATCGGACTCGGCTCTCACGCCGACGGCTCCCCTTCACCTCGCATCGGGCGGACCCCCGCGCCCTCCCCGGCGGGGTGAAAAGCATACACCCGCCCCTGGCCCCCGCAAGACCGCCGCGGGCCTGTGACATCGCCCGCCGGGGCCGACCGGTGGGTCTAGGAGTCGTGCTTGAAGAAGCGCTCGGCGGCCTCCCAGCCGGGGCCCGGGGTGGGCCCGGTGGACGTCTCGGCGGGGCTCTCGGCGACCATCGGGAAGGCGTCCTTCGAGGGGTCGTCCGCGGCGGCCTCCTCCTCCTCGGTTCGCAGCCCCTCGACCTCGGTGACCTTAGCCTCGATCTCCATGAGCTTCGACTCGACGGCCGAGATCTCCGCCGCCAGCGGCTCCTCGGGGAGCTTGCCGGCGCGCACGAGCTCGTAGGCCCGCTCGCCCAGCTCCTCGAGCGCGGCGCGGTGCTGGCGCTGCAGCAGGCGGCGCTCGCCCTCGACGCGGGCGCGCTTGAGCGACGTCTGGACGTCGGACGCGAGCCGGTTCGCCTGCTTGGCCAGGTTGTCCAGGACCGTCATCTGCGCCTCCTCGGGACGAGCACGGACGGACCCGATACTAACCGCGCACCTCGACGGTGAGGGGACGCGCGTGCGCCGTCACGCGTCCGCGCGCCTTTCGCACGCCTCCGGTGGGGACCGGTGGCGGGGAGCGGCCCTAGCGTCGCCGCATGCGCGAGGGCGGGCAGGGCGGCCAGGCGGCGGCCGAGGCGATCGGCGTCGCGGTGATGGTCGCGCTCCTGCTGGCGGC
>DATAGF010000005.1:0-2495 GCA_036257075.1 Miltoncostaeaceae bacterium | reverse complement strand
CTCGCGCCCGCTGGGAGCCCGTCGATGAAGTCGGCCGCACGTCCGCCGGCTTTGTCGGCCCCCGGCCGACCAGAGAACCGGCGCGCTCCGGCGCCCGCGTCAACGCCGATGCCTCCTGGCATCGGCGTCGGCCGCGTCCATCCGGATCGCTTGGTTTTCGCTCGGCGGGCCGCACGGCCTTGGTTCATCGCCGGTCTCCTCGGTGCCGGAAGCCGCCGGTGATCTACGCCGTCGCGAACCAGAAGGGCGGGGTCGGCAAGACCACGACCGCCGTCAACCTCGCCGCGTGCCTGGCCGAGGCGGGCGCCCGGGTGCTCCTGGTCGACGTCGACCCCCAGGCCAACGCCTCGGGCGGCCTCGGCGTCTCCGGGCGGGGCCGGCCGACCACTGCGGACGTCCTGCTCGACGGCGCGCCGCTGGACGCGGCGGTCGTGGCGACGGCGGTGCCCAACCTCGAGCTCGTGCCCTCGTCGGCCGACCTCGCCGGCGCCGCCGTCGAGCTGCCCTCGCGGGACGGGCGGGAGCGGCTGCTGGCCAGGGCGCTCGCGCCGGCCCGCCACCGGTACGCCTACGTCTTCCTCGACTGCCCGCCGTCGCTCGACCTGCTCACCGTGAACGCCCTGGTGGCGGCGGACCGGCTGATCGTGCCGGTGCAGTGCGAGTACTATGCGCTGGAGGGCCTCTCCCGGCTCATGGAGACCGTCTCCGCGCTCCAGGAGACGATCAACCCCGGCCTCCGCGTCACGGGGATGCTCATGACCATGCACGACGCGCGGACTCGCGTCAGCGGCGACGTCATCGGCGAGGTGCGCCGCCACTTCCCGGAGCTGGCCTTCCGCACCGTCGTGCCGCGCAACGTGCGCCTCGCGGAGGCGCCCTCCTACGGCGAGCCCGTCATCCGCTACGACCCCCACTGCGCCGGGGCGGACGCGTACTTCGAGGCCGCCAAGGAGGTCGCCGCGCGTGGCTGAGGGCGGCCGCGGCCGCCGCGGGCTCGGCCGCGGGCTCTCGGCGCTCCTCGGCGAGGGCGCCGCCACGGCCGCGGGCCCGGCGCTCCTCGAGCTGCCCGTGGACGCGATCGACCCCAACCCCAGCCAGCCGCGCGGGCGCATCGACGAGGGCGACCTCCAGGCCCTGGCGGCGTCGATCCGGGCCAGCGGGGTCCTGCAGCCCATCCTCGTCACGCCCGCGGGCGATGACGCCCGCCACCGCCTGATCGTCGGCGAGCGCCGCTGGCGCGCGGCCCGGCTCGCCGGCCTGCAGCGGGTGCCGGCGGTCGTGCGCGAGGTGGACGACCGCGAGCGCCTCGAGCTCGCCCTGGTTGAGAACCTCGCCCGCGAGGACCTGACGCCGATCGAGGTCGCCCAGGCCTGCGCCTGCCTGATCGAGGACTTCGGCCAGAGCCACGGCGAGCTGGCCGGGCGCCTCGGGCGCAGCCGCCCCGCCGTCTCGAACCTCGTCCGGCTGCTGGAGCTACCCGAGGAGGTCCAGGACATGATCGCAGCGGGCCTGCTCAGCGAGGGCCACGGCCGCGCGATCCTGATGGCCGACGGACGGGCGCGGCGCCTGCGGGTCGCCGAGGCCGCGGTGGCCGACGGCCTCACCGTCCGTGCGACCGAGGACCTCGCGCGCGGCGGCGTCGAGGGCCGGGCGCTCCGCCGCCGCAGGCCGGTCGGCGCCGTCGGGGACGCCGCCTTGGAGGCCTTCGGCACCGCCTTCGACACCCCGGTGCGGGTGCGCGCGGCCTCGGGCGGTCAGATGGTCGTGGAGCTGCGCTTCGCCGACGAGGCCGCCCTGGAGGCCGCGCTGCGGGTGCTGCCCCCGGCCTGATCCTCGGGGCGCGAGGCGGGCAGGTCGAGCCGGATCGTCGTCCCGCGGCCCGGGATCGACGAGATGCCCAGCTCGCCGCCCGCGAGGGCCGCGCGCTCGCTCATGGCCGCGAGGCCGAGGTGGCCGCCCTCGATGCGGGGCCGCGCCCGGCCCGGGTCGAACCCGCGCCCGTCGTCGGCGACCTCGACCACGATGCGCTCCCCGTCCCGTCGTGCGGTGATCGCGACGCGGGTCGGCTCGGCGTGGCGGGCCACGTTCGCGATGGCCTCCTGCACGACCCGGAAGGCCACCGTCCGGTGGGTCTCGGAGAGCCCGTCGGCCGCCGCGAGGTCGAGCGACACCCGCGCGCCGCGCCACTCGAGCCGCTGCACGAGCGCCCGCGTGGCGGCCGCGAAGCCGAGCTCCTCCAGGGCCATCGGGTGCAGGTCGAAGATCGCGCGGCGGAGCGCCTTCACGGAGTCCCGAGCCGAGGCCGCGGCCCGCGCCACCCCCGCCGCCGCCGCGGGCGCGTCGGCGCGCAGCTCGGCGCTCAGGGCGTCGAGGGTGAGCCCCAGGCCCACGAGCTCCTGGACGGGGCCGTCGTGCAGCGCCTCGGCGACCCGGCGGCGCTCCTGCTCCTGCGCGAGGAGGATGGCCGCGGCCAGCGAGCGCCGCTCGGCGTGGGT
>DATAGF010000279.1:0-6031 GCA_036257075.1 Miltoncostaeaceae bacterium | reverse complement strand
TCCCACGAGCCGTCGAGGCCGATCGCGCTCTTCCAGAAGGTGCGGCGGTCGTCGACCAGGCTCACGAACGCGAGTGGCGCGTCGAGCAGCGCCGCGGCGTGAGCCGCAAGGCCGTCGAACGGCTCCTCGGGAGCCGTGTCGAGCAGCTGCGTCGCGCGGACCGCCGCCACTCGCTCGGGGTCGCGGACGGTGTCCACGGGACGGAGGGTAGCCCCCTCGTCGAGCGCGGCCAAGCTCAGCGAGCCCGGCGCAGCCGCACCGGCTCGGGATCCGGCCCCGCGCCCGACAGGACGACCCGGAGGCCGCGAGGGCCCACCCGCGCGAGCGCCCCGGCGTCGCGGCGGCGCAGCGTCATCCGCAGGCGCACCGACGCCCCGCGGCGCAGCGCGGGCACCGCCACCCGTCCGACGAGCCGTCTGCCCCGGCGGAGGGTCCATGTCTGCGGGGAGCACCCGGCCCGCGCGAGGCAGCGCGCCCGCAGCACCGCCAGCCGTCCTCGGCCGCGCAGGCTCCCCGGCACCAGCTGCGGCCGGCCGGCCGACCGCCCGCCGGCGCCCGCCGCCGCCGAGCCGCCCCACGCCGCGTCGACGACCCCGCGCGCCAGGAGCCGTTCCGGCCCGCCGGCCAGGGGCACGATCCAGGTGTCGGCCTCCCGCGTGAAGGCGACCTGGGTCCCGTCGGGCGACAGGCTGGGCGTCGAGTCGAAGGGGCCGGCGCTCAGGGTCCGGAGCGGCGCCCCGGTGGCCGCGTCGAAGGCCGCGATGCGGCGCTCGTCGGTGGCGACGGCCGTCGCGGCGGCGACGACGGTCCGGCCGTCGGCCGTGCCGACGGGGTCGCTGAGGGCGACGCCGGGGGCGCGTGCCACGGGCGCCCCGCAGGGCGGCGCCGCGCCGGAGGGCGCGAGGGCGGGGCGGCAGACCACCGAGGCGAGGTCGGCGTCCGGCGCGGTCACGAGGGGCCGGCCGCCGGCCCAGCCGGGGTCGGCGAGCTCCCACGCCCCCGACCAGGCCCGCGGGCCGAGGGCGCCCGCGAGCACGAGCGTCCACGCGAGGTCGAAGTCCGCCGTGACCTCCGAGGTGCGGATGAGGACGGTGCGGCCGTCCGGCGAGACCGAGAGCGCCTCCGCGTCGGCCGTCTGGAGCACGGGCTCGGGGCCGGCGCCGCGCCGGCCCGCGCGGTAGGGCGTGCCGCCCCGGATGTAGCCGAGGACGGAGCCGTCGCGGGACAGCGACGGGGACGAGTAGGCGTCGCCCCGGCCGGCGTCGTCGGTGAGGCGGGTGACCGCCCCGCCCTCGCTCACCGCGCAGAGATCGCCGTCGCAGAGCCCCACCAGCTCGCCGGCGAGCGCGGCCGGCGCGAGCGCCGCCAGCGCGGCGAGCGGCCCCAGCGCGGCGAGGAGGAGGGCGCGCGGCCGCACGCGGCGGGGATCAGCCGCCGTCGGCGGCGGTCCGCAGGCCGAGCTGGGGGGCGATCGGCTGCAGCGCGGCGATGACGTTGGCGACGTGCTCGTCCAGCTCCAACCCGAGCAGCTCCGCGCCGGCGACGACCTCGTCGCGGTGGACCCCCGCGGCGAACGACGGCTGCTTGAGCTTCTTGCGCACCGACTTGGGGGTGAGGCCGTCGAGGCCGGTCGGGCGGACGAGGCCGCAGGCGTGGACGAACCCCGACAGCTCGTCGCAGGCGAAGAGGGTCCGCTTGAGCGGCGTGTCGCGCGGGAGCCCGAGGTGCTCGGCGTGCGACAGGACCGTCTCGACCAGCTCCTCGGGGTAGCCCTCCTCGCGCAGGATCGGGGCCCCGTCCTGGGGGTGGCGGTCGAGGGTAGGGTGCATCTCGTAGTCGAAGTCGTGGAGGAGGGCCGCGGCGCCCCAGAACTCCTCGTCGCCGCCGTCGAGCCGGGCGTAGAAGCGCACCGAGGCCTCCACGGCGAGCGCGTGCCGCAGCAGCGCCTCGGTCGTCGTGTAGCGGGTCAGGGTCGCCCAGGCGGTGTCGCGCGTGACCTCCATCCCGCCCGCCACGATAGCGGCGCCGCCGCGCGCGGGGCCGGCCGCGCCCCCCCGCGCGCCACCAGGAAGACGCCGGCCAGGATCAGCACCATCCCGGCGACCGTCCCGGGGGTGATCGCCTCGTCGCGAAGCGCCCACCCGTAGGCAAGGGCGACCGGCGGGATGGTGTAGGCCACGACCGAGGCGCGCCCGACCCCGATCTCGGCGATCAGGCGGAAATAGACGACGAAGGCCCACGCCGTCCCGACCAGGGCGAGCGCAACGACGGCCAGGACGGCGACCGGGCCCGGGGCGCCGTCGGGGGGCTGGGCCGCGGCCGCCGGCAGCACGAGCACCGCCGCGGCGGCCACCGAGAAGAACGTTGTGACGATCGGCGGGTAGCCGTGGTAGCGGCGCTTCAGGATGAAGCCCGACAGCCCGTAGCTGGCGGCCGCGCCGATCATCGCCAGCGCGCCGAGCAGCTCCCCCGCCGAGCCGATCTGCTCGACGCCCACCAGGAGCGCGACGCCGGCGATGCCCACCATCAGCCCGGTCCACTGGGCCGGCGACATGATCTCGCTGCGGTCCAGGAACGGCGCCAGGATGGCGATGAAGATCGGCGCCGAGGCGACCAGCACGGCCGCCAGGCCGGAGGGGACGGTCCGCTCGCCGAAGGTGATCAGCACGAAGGGGATCGCGATCGCGACGGCGCCGAGCAGGAGGGCGTCGCCGGGCCGCCGGCGGATGTCGGCCAGGAGGCGGGCGGCCTCCCCGCCGCGGGCCACGATGAGGGCCAGCAGCGCCAGCGCGGCCAGCCCGGTGCGGCCGAGCACCACGAGCGACTCCGGGATCTCCTCGATCGCCTCGGCGATCAGCAGGTAGGAGGCGCCCCAGACGGCGGACAGCAGCGCGAGCATGACGGCGTGCCGGGGTCTCACGCACCCTCCGGGAATCGGCTGCGTGGCGGCGGCGGCGCGGCGCCGGCGCACGGCGCCGCCGCGGTCACCTCACGATAGGGATCCCCCCGCCGGTCAGCCCTCGCCGCCCCGCCACTCCTGGACGCCCCACCCGTTTCCGTCCGGGTCGGTGAAGAAGATGAACTTCGACCCGTCCATCTCGGGCGGCCCCAGGTGGCGCACCTCGCTCACGTCGACGCCGCGGGCGGCGAGCTCCGCCCGGGCGGCCTCGATGTCGGTCACCACGAGCTGGAGGCCCTGGATGCTGCCCGGCTCCATCGGCGCGAGCCCGGTGCCGATCACGATCGAGCAGCCGGAGCCCGGCGGCGTGAGCTGGACGATGCGCATCGCCTCGCTCACCGTCGTGTCGTGGTCGACGGCGAAGCCGGCGGCCTCCGCGTAGAAGCGCTTGGCCCGGTCGACGTCGGCGACCGGCACCTGCACGACCTCGAGTCGGTAGTCCACGGCGCGCCTCCTCAGGACAGGTGCCGGGCGAGCCGGTCGAACGAGGCGGCCAGGCCCGCCCGGGCGGTGCCGGCCATCTCCTCGGTCGTCCGGATGCTGGTCGCGAAGGCCATCTCGGTGCGGCCGTCGCCGAGGTCGGTCAGGGTCAGCTCGCTGACGGCGCCGTCGTGCCAGGCGCCCTCGCCGTCCTCCTCGAGCACGAGCCGCACGGGCTCGTCGACCTCCCGGTAAACCCCCTCGACGGTCATCGCGGAGCCGCCCTCGGCGGAGACCGAGGTCACCCGGAACACCCCGCCGGGGCGCACCTCCATGCGGACGTCGGCGGGGTCGGTCGTCCACGCGGGCGGGCCCCACCACTGCGCGAGCCGCTCGGGCTCGGTCCACGCCTGCCACACCAGCTCGCGGGGCGCGTCGTAGACGCGCGTGATCGTGATCTCGCGCGCGGCGGCCGTCTCGGTCATCGGCTCCCCTCCTGCATCTCGGCCAGGTGATCCCCCAGGCGGTCGAAGCTCCCCTCCCAGAAGCCGCGGTAGCCCGCCAGCCAGTCGGCGGCCTCCTTGAGGGCCGGCGCCTGGAGGCGCGAGGGCCGCAGCTGGGCGGTCCGGCCGCGCGCGACGAGGCCTGCCCGCTCGAGCACCTTCAGGTGCTTCGAGACCCCCTGCAGCGTCATGGGGAAGGGCTCGGCCAGCTCGCTCACCGTCGCCTCCCCCTCGGCCAGCCGGGCGAGGATCGCGCGACGCGTCGGGTCCGCGAGCGCCGCGAAGGTCGAGCTGAGCCGGTCGTCCGCCATCGTGATCACCCGCTCGGTTGATCAACTTGACAGTTGAATATCAGCCGGCCCCGGTGCCCGTCAAGCCTCCCGCAGGGCGGACCTTTCGCCGATGCCTCCGCCGTGGCAGCCTGTCGCTCCGACAGTGGGCGGGAGCGGCTGCTCAGCCCGAGCCCAGCTCCCGCGCCACGGCCCGCGTGATCCTCTGCTTCGCGATCATCGAGACCGGGATCAGCGCCAGCCAGAAGAACCTGGCGGCGGTGGGGGAGACCGCGTATGCGATCGGGATCGAGAGCGCGAAGACGACCGCCGGGAGCAGGCTCAGCGTGAGGTAGCCGCGGAACTCGAGCGTCGAGGGCTGGCCGCGGACCAGGCCGCGCCTCACCGCGAGCGCGTAGACCACCGTGTGCAGGATCGAACAGACCGTGACGTTGACGGCCAGGACGACGGTGGGGAGCGCCAGCTCGTCGATGTCCGAGGGGTCGCCGACCGACCGCGTGCTGAAGGGCAGGAGCACGATCGCGCAGATGAGGAACAGGTTGGCGACGATCACCGGGTAGTCGATCGCGCTGAACCAGGCGAACATGCGGTGGTGCTCGAGCCAGTAGCTGGCGATCACGGCGAACGCGATCAGGAAGGTGAGGAACTGCTCGCCCACCGCGTCGTAGAGCGCGCCCACGCTCGTCCACGACGACGGGAAGTCGCCGACCTCGAGGCTCGTGACGAGCAGCGTCAGCGCGAGGGCGTAGGTCGCGTCGATGAAGCCGACGGCGCGACCGAACTCCGCCTCGTCCCGGTCGTACCGCGGCTTGTCCAGCAGCAGGGATCGGCGGCTGCCCACGAACCGCGAGTCTAGGTGGCGCCTCGGCGGGCTCCGGCCGCGCCGACGTCGTCGAACAGCGCCGGTTCAGGTCAGCGCCGCCGTCAGCGCCGCGTCGTCGTAGGGGCCGGCATGGAGAGCGCCGTCGATGAAGAGGGTGGGCGTGCCCCGGACGACGCCCGTCGCCACGCCGCTCTCGACACCGCGGCGGATTCGCGCCAGAGCGACTTGTCCCGCGCGGTCGCGGTCGAAACGCACGACGCCCGTGTGGCCCGGCAGAGGCGGCAAGGATCTCGCGGAACACAGCGCCACCCAGGCCGCCGCCCGGGCGTTCATCAGGGCCGGGCTCGCGGACGCGGGGGGCAAGCCGACGGCACCCTCCACGACCTCCGCCGGACCTGCGGCTCCCTGATGATGCTCTCCCGGGGCGTCCCGCTGATCGTCGTGTCCCGGCACCTGGGCACGCGACGCCCCTTGCTGAAGGCCCGGGTCTACGTCCACCACCTGAGGGACGACCAGTTGGCCGCCGTCCCGGCCGCCTTCGAAGAGGTCCTCCGGGCTCCCCGCTCGCTACAAGCTCGCAACAACCGAGACGCCTAAACGACGGATACGGGGCGTACACGGGACGGCCCCAAACCCTGAAGCCCTTGGGAATGGCGGGACCCAGACTCGAACTGGGGACACCACGATTTTCAGTCGTGTGCTCTACCAACTGAGCTATCCCGCCGCCGCCGCCCCCTCCCGGGGGCGGGCCTGCGAACGGTAGGCGCAGCCTGCGGGCGATTCAAGGCTGGCGAGACTGCCATTATCATCGCGGGATGGCGAGCCGCGGCCACGTCCTGATCGTCGACGACGAGCGCGCGATCCGGCGCCTGCTCCGGATGTACCTGACCGACGCCGGCTTCACGGTGGCCGAGGCCGCCGACGGCGAGGGCGCCGTCGAGCAGGTGCGCCGCGGCGGCATCGACCTGGTGCTGCTCGACCTGATGCTGCCGGAGATGGACGGCTTCACCGTCGTCCGGCGCCTGCGCGAGACGGC
>DATAGF010000081.1:0-11355 GCA_036257075.1 Miltoncostaeaceae bacterium | reverse complement strand
CGTCGCGCCTCCTCCGTGGGGTGTTCCGTATCACCGCGACGAACGAATGGTGCCGGGATCGACACGGCGCGTGTGATTGCCACGCGTCCGCCCGGCCCACGCCGGCGCCGGCCGCGGCTCGGTGTGAAAGGATCGGGCGGGTGGCGACCACCAGCCCCTCGTCCTGCCTCGCCCCAGACCGGCCGGTCGACGCCCCGGTCACCCCACTGGCCGGGCGCTACGGGCGGAAGCTGCCCGACCTGCCCCCGCTGGAGAGTGACGACGAGGCGCTGCTGGCGCTGGGCCTGGCCGCCGCCATCCCGGACGACGACCTCGTCGACGGCGGCGAGGCCGCCCGCCGCATCGACTGGTCGCTGATGTTCGACCTGCCCGGCCGGCAGGCGGCCCAGCGCGGCAAGCGCATCGACGGGCGGCTGCCGCGGGCGCTGGTGGAGCTGCCGGCCGCGATCACCGGCGAGGTCGAGCGCGAGGGGTACCGGTCGTTGGCCGGGCGCGACCTGCAACGTGGCTTCGGGCTCGGCCTGCCCTCGGGCGAGGCCGTCGCCCGGGCCTTCGGCGCGCGCCCGCTCGACGACGACGAGCTGGGGCTGCGGCAGGCGCACGGGTGGACCGCCGAGACGCCCCTGTGGCTGTACGTCCTGAAGGAGTCGCAGGCCCGGGGCGGCGGCGATCGCCTGGGCCCGGTGGGCGGCCGCATCGTCGCGGAGGTCCTGATCGGGATCATCCGCAACGACCCCGAGTCGCACCTGGCGGTCGCGCCGGAGTGGAGGCCCGGCCTTCTGCGGGACGACGGCGCCTTCGGCATGGCGGAGCTGCTCGAGGGGATCGGCGCCTGACACCGGCCGCGGGTCGCCGGCCGACCCGGCGGGACTGGGCGGCCGGCCTCGCCATGTCGGTCGCCCTCGGGTGGACCTTCACCTGCACCGGCGCCGCCGCGCTGCCGCTCTCGGAGGAGCTGGACGTCGGCCTCGGCGTGGTCGGCCTCTTCACGACCGTCTTTCTCATCGCCGAGGCGGTGGTCTCCGTCCCCGGCGGCCGGCTGTGCGACAGGCTCGGCGCCCGGCGGGTGGGCATGACCGGCAGCATGCTGATGGCGGCCGGCTCGGCCCTGGCGTCGATCGCGCCCGAGGCCTGGCTCATCCTCGTCGCGCGCGCCGTGACGGGCGTCGGGACGGGCCTCGCCTACGTGGCCGTGGTCGCCTGGCTGCGGGGGGCCGGGGCCCTGGCCCAGGGGCTGGTCGGCGGCTGCGCGCTGGCCGGGGCCGGTCTGGCCGTGGCGCTGGTCCCGCGGCTCGACGGGGCCCTCGGCTGGCGGGCCCCGTTCGTGCCCGAGCTGGCGCTCGCCGCCTGCGCGGTCGCACTCGCCGCGCTGGCGCCGCCGGGCGGGCCGGCGGCGGCGCGGCGCGACGCCTCGCTGCGGCAGCTGCTGCGCCATCCGCTGGTGTGGCGGTACGGGGCGATGGCCTCGTTCAGCTTCGGCGCCAGCTTCGCCGTCGGGGCCTGGATCGTGCCCCTGTTCACCCAAAGCGACGGCTTCTCGGCCGAGGCGGGCGCGCTCGCCGGGTCGCTGATCCTGTTCGGCGGAATCCTGACGCGGCCCCTCGGCGGCGCGCTGGTGCGGCGCCGCCCTCGCCTGGCGTGGCCGGTCATGGTCGGATCGATCGCCGCCGGCTCGGCGGCCGTCCTGGTGATCGCGATCGACCCCGGCGCCGCCGCGTCGACTGCGGCCGCGCTCGTGCTGGGCCTCGCCGCCGGGCTGCCCTACGGCGCGACGACGGCCGGGGCGATGGCGGCGTTCCCTGGCGAGCCGGGGGAGGCGGTGGCCGTGACGATCGCGCTGTCGGTGTACTTCGGGGTGGCGGTCGTCTTCCTGCTCGGTCTGGCCTTCGGCGCCGGGGAGGGGCCGCTCGGCTTCGGCATCCTGGCCGCGGCCCTGCTGGCGCTGCTGCCGGCGGCGCCCCGCACCCGGCGCGTAGGCTGAGGGCATGACGCGATCGGTGATCCTCGCGGCGGTGCGGACGCCGTTCGGCAGGCTGGGCGGCGGCCTCGCGCGCCAGCCCGCCACCGAGCTCGGGGCGGTGGCGATCCGCGCGGCGCTCGAGCGGGCGCGCGTCGATGCCGGCGACGTGGACTACGTCGTGATGGGCCAGGTGCTGCAGGCCGGCGCCGGGCAGGCGCCGGCGCGCCAGGCCGCGGTCGCCGCCGGCATTCCCGTGCACGTGCCCGCGGAGACCGTCAACAAGGTGTGCGCCTCGAGCCTGCGCGCCGTGGCGATCGCCGACCAGATGATCCGGGCGGGCGACCACGAGATCGTCGTGGCGGGCGGGATGGAGTCGATGTCGAACGCGCCCTACGCCCTCGCCCGGGCGCGCTTCGGCTACCGGCTCGGCGACGGACAGCTCATCGACCTGATGGTCCACGACGGGCTGACCTCCAGCTTCGACGGCCGCCACATGGTCGAGCAGGCCTCGCTCGTCTCCCGCGAGCTGGAGATCTCGCGCGAGGACCAGGACCGCTGGGCCCTGCGCTCGCACCGGCGCGCGATCGACGCCGCCGACGGCGGCCGCTTCCGCGACGAGATGGTGGTCGTGAACGGGCTGGACGCCGACGAGCACCCCCGCCGGGACACGACCCTGGAGCGTCTCGCCGAGCTCCCGCCGCTCATCGACCCCGAGGGCACGACCACGGCGGGCAACGCCCCCGGCGTGAACGACGGCGCCGCCGCCCTGGTCGTGGCGAGCGAGGAGTTCGTCCGCCGCCGCGGCCTGCCGGTCCTCGCGACGATCGTGGCCCAGGCGGCGGTCGCGGACGAGCCGCCCTACCTCGCCCGCACCCCCGCGATGGCCGGCGCGCTGGCGCTCGAGCGCGCTGGGCGGGGCATCGGCGAGGTCGCGCGGGTCGAGATCAACGAGGCCTTCGCCTCGGTCGCGCTGAACTCGACCCGGATGCTGGGGGCCGACGAGTCGATCGTGAACGTGAACGGCGGCGCGGTGGCGCTCGGCCATCCGATCGGGGCCTCCGGCGGGCGCATCGTCGCCACCCTGGTGCACGAGCTGCGGCGGGAGGGTGGCGGGCTCGGCCTGGCCGCCATCTGCTCGGGCGGCGGCCAGGGGGACGCGCTCCTGATCGACGCCTGATCGCCGGGTTGCCCGCGCCCGGCCGGGTCGGGGAGGATCGGCCAGGTGTCCCGCCCCGGGCGATACGACGTCCTCGTGCTCGGGGGTGGCACGGCCGGCTGCGTCCTGGCGGCCCGGCTGAGCGAGGACCCCGGGACGTCGGTCTGCCTGGTCGAGGCCGGCCCGGACTACGGCCCGCGCGACGGCGGGCGCTGGCCCGCCGAGATGCTCGACGCCCGCATCCTGCCGCTGGCCTCGCACGCCTGGGAGAAGCTCGACCCGGACGACCGCTCGCAGAGCCGAGCGCGCATCATCGGGGGCTGCTCCTCCCACAACGCCTGCGTGGTCCTCGAGGGCACGCCGGAGGACTACGACGAGTGGGGGCCGGGCTGGCGGTACGCCGAGATCGCGCCCTACCTCGACCGCGCTGGCCGGGCCCTCGGCACCCGGACCTTCGCGCCCGAGGAGCTGTCGCCCTGGCACGCGGCCTTCGCCGAGGCCGCCGGCGAGGACGCGATCATCCACCCGGTGAACGCCGACGGCGCGGTGCGGCTCAACGCCGCCTTCGCCTACCTCGACCCCGCTCGCGGACGGCCGAACCTCACGATCCTGGGGGACACGGTCGCCGACCGCGTCCTCCTCGACGGCGACCGCGCGACGGGCGCGCTCACCTCGGCGGGGGAGATCCGCGCCGGCGTCGTCGTGCTGGCGTCGGGGGCCTACGGGTCGCCGGGCGTGCTGCTGCGGAGCGGCATCGGCCCCGAGCAGGGCCTGCCGGTGGGGCAGAACCTGATCGACCACGTCGGGGTCGGCATCGGCTGGGTGGCGACCGACCGGCTGCAGGAGGAGACCGCCCGCTTCGAGGCCCGGCACCCGGCGTTCATGGGCCAGGTGAGCGTGCGGGGCCGCAGCTCCATCTGCGAGGAGGGGACCTGGGACACGTTCCTCTTCCCCGCCCTCGACCCCGGCTACGTGATCAGCGCCGCCGTCTTCAGCATGAAGCCGCGCTCGACAGGGCGGGTCGGGCTCTCGGGGCCGGAGCCCGAGGCCCCGCTGGCGATCGATCACGGCTTCTTCTCGGACCCGTCCGACGTCGACGTCGTGACCGAGGCGTTCGAGGCCATCCGCGAGCTGGCGCGCAGCGGGCCGGTCGCGCCCTACGCCGCGCGGGAGCACCACCCGGGCGCTGAGGTGGGCGCCCGGGAGCACGTGCTGGCCGCGCATCGCGGGTTCTTCCATCCGGTCGGGACCTGCGCGATCGGGAGCGTGGTCGACGAGGCCGGGCGCGTGCACGGGATCGAGGGCCTGCGGGTCGCGGACGCGTCGGTCATGCCGACGATCCCGCGGGTCAACACGAACCTCTCCACCGCGGCGGTCGCCGAGCGCGTGGCCGAGCTGGTTCTGGCCGACAGGTAACGGCGCGCCCCGCGCCGAATACGCGACCGTGAGGCGCTGGGCGGCCTGCCTGCTCGTCGCCGCCGGCGCCGCGCTGCCGGCCCTGGCCGCCTGCTCGGGATCCGGGGACCCCCCGGCGGCGGCGTCCCGGCCCGCCGCGACGACGGCGCCGGCCCGCGACGACCCCGCGGCCCGCGACGAGCCCCCGGCGCGGGCGCCGCACTCCGACCGCCTCCGGCTGTCACGGCGCGCGAGCCTTGGCGGGGCGATCTCGCCGAAGTCGGTCGCCGCCTCGGGCACCGGCCTGGTCTTCGCCCAGAACATGATGTACCGGCACTCGGTGACGGTCTACGACGCCCGCCGGCTGCGGCTGCGCCGCACGATCCCCGACACGGTCAGGCTCGCGCGCCTCGGCCACCGCGGCTACCCCGGTACCCAGCGCGGCGCGCCGGTCGAGGCGGCCTTCTCGCCCGACGACCGCTACGCCTACGTCTCCAATTACTCGATGTACGGGCCCGGCTTCGGGCCGGAGGGCTCCGACGTCTGCTCGCCGGCCTCGGGCTACGACCGCAGCTTCGTCTACCGCATCCCGCTCGACCGGCTCAGGATCGACGCCGCCTACCGGGTCGGGGCGGTCCCCAAGGTCGTCGCGACGACGCCGGACGGGCGCTACGTGCTCGTGAGCAACTGGTGCTCCTACGACCTCAGCGTCATCTCGACCCGCCGCGGCCGCGAGGTGCGGCGCGTGGCGATCGGCGCCTATCCGCGCGGCATCGCGGTCTCGCCCACCAAGCCCGCCGCCTACGTCGCCGTGATGGGCGGCAACGAGGTGGTGCGCGTCGACCTGCGCGCCTGGTCGACCCGCCGCCTGGCCGTCGGCGCGGGCCCGCGCGCGCTGTCGCTGGGCCCGGCCGGCCGCTGGCTCTTCGCGACCCTGAACGCCGAGGGCACGGTGGCGCGGCTGGACCTGCATACGGGCGCCGTCACGAAGGCCCGCACCGGCAGCGCCCCGCGCAGCATGGACATCGCCCCCGACGGCCGCTCGCTCTACGTGGTCAACTACGAGAGCGGCACGGTCAGCAAGCTGCGGGCCTCGGACATGCGCATCCTCCAGACGATCGACGCCTGCTACCACCCGATCGGGATCACCTACGAGCCGGTCACGCGGCGGGTCTGGGTCGCGTGCTACACGGGCTCGATCCTGGTCCTCGACGACCGGTGAGGCGCGCCCGGGCCGCCTGTGGGGCGCTGGCCGCAGTGGCCCTGGCGGCCTGTGCCACTTGGCCGGTGCACGCCGTGCCAATTGGCACTGCGGCCCAGGCCCCGGCCCCGACTCCGGCCCAGTGCGCGCCGTCCGACGCCCGCCCCGGCCCCCCGCCCGAGTGGGCGCGGGCGAAGCGGGCGACGATCCTGGTCGACTCGGTGCTCCTCGGGGGCGTGCCGGCCCTGCGGGAGGAGCTGCGCGGCTGGCGCAGCGCGACGGTCGGCCGGCCGGCGATCATGCTCCCGGCCGCCGAGGCGGCGATCCGAGGCGGCGGCCGGGTGGCCCCGCTGGCGATCGTGGGCGTGGGCTACAACTCGCTCTGGGAGCGGGGGCGGCGCAACTACGCGGCCTGGGCCGAGCGCTTCGACGGGCAGGCCCGGGCGCTGGTCCGGGCGCTGCGCGCCCGCGGGGCGCGCCAGGTGGTGTGGGTGACCCTGCGCGAGGCCGGCCGCCGCGTCATCCCCGCGGCGGCGCTCTGGCAGTACGACGCCTACGCCTGGTACTTCCCCTACGTGAACGAGCGCCTGCGGCTCCTCGACCGGGCCCGCGACGACCTGGTGCTGGCCGAGTGGGACCGGGTCTCGAAGCGCGTCGGCATCACCTACGACGCCATCCACCTCAACCCGCGCGGGGCGGCGCTGATGGCCCGCACCATCCACGCCGCCATCGCCGCGGCGGCCGACGCTCAGCGCCCGCCGCCGCGCTGCCCGTCCCTCGCCACGGCCCGCTCGTAGTTCAGCCGCAGGAGGGCGACCACGTCGTCGGCGTCCTCCCGGGACCCGATCGAGCGCGACGCCCACCCGGACTGGGGCAGGACGTGGTGCGGCCGCACCCGGCCGGCCTTCAGCAGCTCGTCCCGCAGCCGCTTGGGGAAGGGAATGTCCGCCAGCCGGTCGCCGTGGACGTGGCCGAGCTCGCGCCGCCCGAGCCGGAACTCGACCCCCCCGAAGCTGTGCGCGCGCGCCGTCACCCCAGGCCACTCCGTGACGGCCGCCGTGATCATGCCCGCGAAGCCCTCCGTCGTCGTCGCCACCATCAGTCCCTCCGATCGCGCTCTCTCCGTGCTCCCGGGAGCATGCAGGCTCAAGTGCACTTGAAGTCAAGGGCGGGCGCCCGGCCGGCGCGCGCCTGTACCCTGGACCGCGGTTCGACCCCCGGAGGAGGGATGGCGGAGGAGCGGCAGCTCGAGCTCGAGAGCGTCTCGGAACGACGTTTCCGCGACGCGCTGGCGCGCTGGCCGAGCGGCGTCACGGTGGTGACGGCCCGCGACGGCGACGAGCCCGTGGGCATGACGGCCGCCTCGTTCTCGTCGCTCTCCCTCGACCCGCCGCTCGTGCTGGTGTGCGTCGCCCGCGACGCGAACTCCCGCGGCGGCCTCGTCAACGCCCCCGGCTTCGCGGTCCACATCCTCGGCTCGGAGCAGGCCGCGGTGTCGCGGCAGTTCGCCGAGCCGGGCCCGGAGAAGTTCGAGGACTACCCCGACGTGTCGGGCCCGTTCGATGCGCCCCTGCTGCCCTTCGGCGTCGCGCTGCTCGTCTGCGCACACCACTCGGCGCTCGACGGCGGCGACCACACGATCCTCGTGGGGCGCGTGGTCCACACCGAACTGGCGGGAACCGACCCGCTGGTCCACTGCAACCGGGGCTACTGGCGCATCAGCGCGACCACTTGATCGTGCAGCCCACCGGCGCGGTCTCGGGCCGGTCGGGCGAGCGGCCCTCGAGCACCGCGTCGAGGGCGTCGCGGAGGTAGCGCTCGGAGGCCCTGTCGGGGTCGGCGTCGTCGTCGATCGCGCCGTGGTAGGCGATCCGGCGCTCGGCGTCGAGCACGAACACCTCCGGCGTGCGCTGGGCGCCGTAGGCCCGGGCGACCTCCTGGCTCTCGTCGCGGGCGTAGGCGAACACGTAGCGCTGCTCGGCGGCCCGCACGACCATGTTCTCGAAGGAGTCCGCCGGGTGGGTGGTCGCGTCGTTCGCCCCGATCGCGACGGTGACCACGCCGTGGTCCGAGTACTCGCGCGCGATGTCGTTGAAGCGCTCCTCCCAGGCGCGCACGTAGGGGCAGTGGTTGCACCAGAAGGCCACCACCACCGCAGGCGCGCCCGCGGCGTCCTCCAGCGAGGCGTCGCCCCCGTCCGTCGTCGGCAGGCGGAAGTCCGGCGCGGCCGATCCGAGCGCCGCGCTCACACCGCCGGCGACCCCCGCGCCGCCTCGCGGAGCGCCGCCGCGAGGTCGTCGATGTGGGGGAGGGGCCCGACCCGCCCGCCTGGACGGGCGTAGACGCGGCAGGTGTCGGGGGTCGGCAGCGCGCCGTCCTCCTCGCGCGGGAAGCGGTCGCGCCCGGCCAGCAGGTAGGTCGGCGAGCCGGCGAAGCCGAGCCGGGCCGCCTGCTCGTCGGTCCGCACCTCGACCGCCTCGACCTCCAGCTCGATCCCGCTCGCCCGGGCCGCCTCGCGCAGCAGCTCCAGGCCCTCCTCGTGGGAGGGGCAGGAACGGCTGAACTGGTACGTCACGGGCACCCGGCCGGGGTCTGGCACGCGGGCTATCGTACCGCCGTGTCGTCGTCCCCCGCCCAGGCCATCGGCGTCTTCGACTCGGGAGTCGGGGGGCTGACGATCCTCGACGAGTGCCTCGCGACGCTCCCCGCCGAGGACTTCGTCTACTTCGGCGACACCGCCTTCTTCCCGTACGGGGAGAAGACGGTCCAGGACCTGCGGCGGCGGGCGCTGGCCATCGCGCGCTGGCTCGAGGTCCAGGACGTGAAGCTGATGGTGGTGGCCTGCAACACGGCGACCGCGTCGGTGCTGCCCTGGCTCCAGCAGGAGGTCGCGACGCCCCTGATCGGGGTCATGGGGCCCGAGGCCCACGCCGCCGTCCAGGCGACCCGCAACCGGCGCATCGGCCTGCTCGCCACCGAGGCGACCGTCCGCTCGGGCTCGTACCCGCGCATGGTCCACGCCCACGACGCCGGGGTGGAGGTCACGAGCGTGGCGTGCCCGCGCCTGGCGCCGGCCATCCAGAACGGCGACCCGTTCGACGATGAGATCGTCGCCATGGTGCGCGAGTACACGGCGCCCCTGCGGGCGGCCGGCGTCGACACGGTCATCCTCGGCTGCACCCACTACCCGATGGTGGAGCGTCTGCTGCGTCGCTCCGTCCCCGGCGCGACCCTCATCAAGAGCGGCGAGGAGATCGCCCGCGAGGTCACCGAGACCCTCGACCGAAAGGGCCTTCGACGCCCGCCCGGTCAGGAGGGCGGCTACCGCTTCGCCTGCAGCGGGGACGCCGCCTCGTTCCGGGAGCTCGGGAGCCGCTTCCTCCAGATGCCGCTGGGCGACGTCACCGTCGTCGACCCGGAGGCGGTGACCGCCGCCACGGGGCCCTAGGAGGCGGCCGGTGCCGGTCGCCCGGCGCCTCGTGACCCTGACCGCCGAGGACGGCGAGGTCCACGACGCCCTCTTCGAGATCGACGAGCGGGCCGCGCGCGCGCGGCGGCGCCTCAGCGGCAGGGCGGCGGCGCTGGTGCACGTCCACGGGATCATGGGGAACTTCCTCGTCGGCACGCTGCGCTTCTTCCCGGCGCCGATCGCGCGGGCCGGCTTCCCGGTGCTGGTGCTCGAGACGCGGATGGGCAACGTCGGCCAGCTCTTCGGCCAGGCGATCTTCGAGGAGGCGGTGCGCGACGTGCGGGCGGCCGTGGGGTGGTTGCGCGAGCAGGGCTTCGACGCGATCGTGCTGTCGGGCTACTCGTCCGGGGCGACGCTGGCGACGCGGGTGGCGGCCCTGCACACCGAGGCGGACCTCGCCGGCCTGGTCTGCATGGCCAACCCCTGGGGGCTGCCGCAGTCGATGCGCCGCCGCGCCGACCGCTTCGGCGCCGCGCCGGGCTACGAGGAGCTCACCGACCTGGTGCGGCGGGCGCTCGGCGACGACCCGGACGCGCCCGAGCGCGACCGCCTGTTCGTGGTCGAGGGCAGCCGGGGGCCGAGCAGGCGACCCTCCGACAGCGAGGTCTACACCTACCGCACCTGGTGGCACTCGCGCGGACCCGCGGCGACCGCCGCGATGGCCCACCGCCAGATCGGCGCGGTGGCGGCGCCGATCCTCCTGGTGCAGGGCGGCGCCGACCAGGTCGTGGACCCCGGCGAGGCCGCCGCGCTGGCCCGGGTCGCCCGCGAGGCCGGCAACGATGACGTGACCGTGCTCACCCTCGAGGGGGTGGACCACTCGTTCGAGGGCGGCGAGATCGCGGCGCTGGACGCGGTCACCTCCTGGCTCCGCGGGCACGCCTGAGGTGGCCCGGGTGGTGCAGCGCGGGGGCGGGCGGCGGCCGTTGTTCGGCGCCGACGACCGGGCGCTGGGGATCGACCTGGTGGTGACCCAGACCGAGGACGACCAGCGCTGGGACGGCATGATCTTCCGCCCCGGGCGGGCCTCCCCCCGCCGCCGCCTCGCCGTGCTGGTCGTGCACGGCTCGGTCGGCAACTACATCACCGGCGTGCCCCGGAAGATCTCCTTCGGGCTGGCCAACGCGGGCTTCACGGTGATGTCCGTGAACACCCGCATGGCCAACTATGGCGTCATCTTCGGCGGCGGCCTCATGCACCGCACCCCCCTCGACCTCGACGCCGCCCTGGCGGTGCTGCGCCGTCGCGGCGTCCAGCGCATCGTGCTGCTCGGCTTCAGCATGGGCGCGACCATGGTCACCCACTACCAGGCCCTCCGCCGGCCGCCCGACGTGGTCGGCGTCTGCACCCTGGCCCACCCGTCGTCGCTGCCGGCCGCCCTGCGGCTGCGCTGGGACTTCTACGACTCCGAGCCGACCTACGCCGAGGTCGCCGACGCGGCCCACCTGCGCCTGGCGCCCGACTACGAGTCGCCCGAGCGCGATCGCATCTTCGTGGTGCGGCGCGCGCGCGGCTTCGGCGACCGGCCGGTCGACGGCGAGGTCTGGACCTACCGCACCTGGTGGTTCTCGCGGGGGCCGCGGGCGCCGCACGCCGAGTCGCGCCTGCGCATCGGCTCGGTGACGGTGCCGCTCGCGATCATCCAGGCCGGCGAGGACGAGCTCGTGCGCGTGAGCGAGGGGCCCGAGCTCGAGGGCCTCGCCCGTCAGGGCGACTGCCCGAGCGTGGTCCGGGAAACCATCCCGGGGGCGGACCACGTCTTCACCGGGCGCGACGAGGAGCTCACCGAGGCCTGCGTCGCCTGGCTGGACGGCCGCCTCTGAGGCCTTGACTGGACCGATGTTCTATCTTTGTCGAACAAACGCGGCCGATGAGTGCGGCCGCCCCGCAGGGTCTTCACTTCCGGCATGACCGTGACCCCCACCAGGATCAAGCGCACCTACTACGCGCTCCTGCTCGGGAACACGCTGGCCGCGTCGCTGATCTGGGGCATCAACACGATCTTCCTGCTCGACGCGGGCCTGTCGAACCTCGAGGCCTTCGCCGCCAACGCCTTCTTCACCGCGGGCATGGTGGTGTTCGAGGTGCCGACGGGGATCGTGGCTGACGTCTACGGGCGCCGCCTGTCGTTCCTGCTCGGGACCGTGACGCTGGCGATCAGCACCGCCCTCTAC
>DATAGF010000269.1:0-6211 GCA_036257075.1 Miltoncostaeaceae bacterium | reverse complement strand
GAGCACCTTGCCCTTCATGGCCGCGACCACGGCCTGCTGCCGCAGGGCCCGGCCGAAGTCGCCGCCGCAGGCGCCCTGGCGGGCGCGGGCGTACTCGAGCGCGCGGGCCCCGTTCAGCTCGATCCGGCCCTCCGGGAAGCTGACCGTGCGGCCGTTCTCGTAGGGGCAGTCCACCAGCGCGGTCGGGTTGTTGACCGTCACGCCGCCCACCGCGTCGACCATCTTCGGGAAGCCGTTGAACTTGATCACGATGATGTGGTGGACCGGCACCCCGGTGAGGCGCTGGACCGCCCGGATCGCCCCGGCCTGGCCGCCGAAGAAGAACGAGGCGTTGATCTTCTGGGTCCCCTGCCCGGGCAGCTCCACTCGGTAGTCGCGCGGGATCGACAGGTACTTGATGCGGCCCTCGTCGGGGTCCGTCCGCATGAGGAGCAGCGTGTCGGCGCGGCTGCGGGTGCGGCCCTTGCGCTTGTCGACGCCGATGATGAGCGTGTTGGTGGGGGTGCCGAGCATTCCGCCGGGCGCCGGGTCGAGCGCCGCCTTGGCGCGGTCCGTGATCTTGGCGTTGGCCTCGTCGACCGCCCCGTCGATGGCCAGCCAGCCGAACCCCGCCCAGGCGATGACCGCCAGGAGGAGGAGGATGGCGATCCGCCAGATCCAGCCCGCCGGCCCGAGCCCGCGCAGCGACCACCAGCGCCGGCCCTGGCGCTGGAGCTCGCGGCGCCGCCGTCGCTCCTCGCGGCTCGGCCGCGGCTGGGGGAGCGGGCGCTGGTCGGCCCCGCCACCGGGCGGGGATGCGGGATCGCCCGCCTCGCGGGCCCGCAGGGCCCGGAGCTCGTCCATGCCGCCCCCGACCGCGCCCTCGCGCCCGCGCGCCCGGTATCGGCGATAGGGCTTGGTCGTCCGGGACATCGGCGGGCAATGGTAGCGTCAGCCGCGGCGACCTCCCTCGGCGGCAGGCGAAGGGCGGATGGCGGGCCAGGGCTCCCTCGTGGTGGTGGGAACGCCGATCGGCAACCTGGCCGATCTGTCGCCGCGCGCCGCGGAGGCCCTGCGCGGGGCGGAGGTCGTCGCCTGCGAGGACACCCGCCGCACCGCCCCCCTGCTGCGCCACGCCGGCGCCGACGCGCCCATGGTGGCCGTGCACCAGCACAACGAGGCCGCCCGGGCGGCCGACCTGGTCGCGCGCATGCGCGCCGGCGCCCGCGTCGCGCTGGTCTCGGACGCCGGCATGCCGCTTGTCAGCGACCCCGGCGCCCGCCTGGTGCGCGCCGCGCTCGACGAGGGGCTGGCGGTCGAGGTGGTGCCGGGGCCGAGCGCCGTCACCGCCGCCCTGGCGGCCTCGGGCCTCGCGGGGGACGGCGGCTTCGCCTTCCTCGGCTTCGCGCCGCGCCGCGCGGCCGAGCGGCGGAGGCTGGTCGAGCGCCTGGCCCGGCTCGACGTGCCGGCGGTGGCCTTCGAGAGCCCGCAGCGCCTCCCGGGCCTGCTCGCCGACATCGCGGAGGCCCTTCCGGACCGCCCCGTGGCCGTCTGCCGCGAGCTGACCAAGCTGCACGAAGAGGTCGTGCGCGGCAGCGCGGCGGAGGTCGCCCGGCGGCTCGCCCAGCCGGTGCGGGGGGAGGTCACGCTGGTCGTGGGCGCGGCGCCGGCGGACGCGACGCCGGACGAGGCACGGCTGCGCGAGGTCCTGGCCCTCCTGCGTGAGGCCGGCCTGGGCCCGGCGCGTGCGGCCGACCTGGCCGCGGCCCTCGGTGCGGCGCCGCGCAACCGCGCCTATCGCGAGGCCCTCGCAGCCCGCGACGCGTCCGAGGGCGGCCCTGGCGAGCCGCACTAGACTGGGGTTCGTGGCCGAGACCTTCTACCTCACGACCCCCATCTACTACGTCAACGCGGAGCCGCACATCGGCCACGCGTACACGACGATCATGTCGGACATCATCGTCCGCCATCACCGCCAGCGCGGCGAGGACGTCTTCTTCCTCACGGGCACCGACGAGCACAGCTCGAACGTGGTCCGCCTGGCCGCCGAGGCGGGGCGCACGCCGCGCGAGCACGCCGACCTCAACGCCGCCCGCTTCCGCGAGCTCGGCGCCGTCGTCGGGGCGACGACCGACTTCTTCATCCGCACGTCCGACGCCGAGCACATCGCCGCCGTGGGGCGGGTCATGGAGCGCCTGCGCGACTCCGGGGACGTCTACCAGGGCACCTACGCCGGCTGGTACTGCTCGTCCTGCGAGCGCTTCTACGCCGAGGACGAGCTCGACGAGGGCCGCCTGTGCCCCATCCACCACCGCCCGGTGGAGTGGGTCGAGGAGGAGAACTGGTTCTTCCGCCTGTCGGCCTACCGCGACCGCCTGCTGGCCCACTACGACTCCCACCCCGACTGGGTGCTCCCGGCGGCGCGGCGCAACGAGGCGCGGCGGATGATCGAGGACGGCCTCGAGGACCTGTCCATCTCGCGCGCCGGCGTCGAGTGGGGCGTCCCGGTGCCGTGGGACCCCGAGCAGACGGTCTACGTCTGGGTGGACGCGCTCTTCAACTACTACACCGCCCTTGAGTACGCGCAACCGGGCGAGGACCTTGTCGGCCGCTTCTGGCCCCCCGACCTCCACGTCATGGGCAAGGACATCCTCAAGTTCCACGCCGTGATCTGGCCGGCCCTGCTGATGGCCGCCGGCCTCGAGCTGCCGCGCCGCGAGATGATCCACGGCTACGTCCTCAAGGGCGGCGCGAAGATGAGCAAGACCACCGGCAACGTGGTCGATCCCTTCCCGTTCATCGACGAGTACGGCATCGACGCGCTGCGCTACTACCTCGCGCGCGAGATCCGCTTCGGCGAGGACGGCACCTTCACCGCCGAGCGGTTCGAGGCGCGCTATTCGCAGGAGCTCGGCAACGAGCTGGGGAACCTCCTCAACCGCGTCGTCAGCATGCTGGGCCGCTACCGCGGCGGCACGGTGCCGGCGGACCCGGGCGGCGACGCCGACCTGGCCGGGGAGGTGGCCGCCGCCCTGGAGGCGACCATCGACGCCTACGACCGGCTCGACGTCTCCCGCGCCGTCGAGGACGGCTGGCGCCTCGTGCAGCGGCTCAACCGGCTCGTCGAGCAGCGGGCGCCCTGGACGCTGGCCAAGGACCCCGCCCGCGCCGCCGACCTCGACCAGACCCTCTTCAGCCTCGCCGAGGGGCTGCGGGCGGTCGCGATCCTCCTCTGGCCGGTGATCCCCGGCTCGTCCGAGCGCATCCTCGCCTCGCTGGGCCAGGATCCGTCCGACACGGCCCTGCGGAGCGCCGCCTGGGGCGCCGGGCGGCAGGGGGCCCAGGTGCGCCCGGAGGGACCGCTCTTCCCCCGCATCGAGGAGAAGGTCGCGTAGTCGACACCCACGCCCACCTCGACTCCTGCGACGTTCCCCCCGCGGAGCTGGTGTCGGAGGCCGCGGCGGCGGGGGTCGAGCGCATCGTGACCATCGGGGTGGGGCGCCAGTCGTCGGAGCGGGCCGTCGCCCTCTGCGAGGCCCACACCGAGCTGCGCGCGGCCGTCGGCGTGCACCCGCACGACGCCGACGGGTTCAGCCCGGCCGACGAGGCCTGGATCCGCGAGCTGGCGGTCCACCCGGCCGTGGTGGCCATCGGGGAGTGCGGCCTCGACTTCCACTACGACAACTCCCCCCGCGACGCCCAGCGGCGTGCCTTCTCGGCCCAGATCGGCCTCGCGCGCGAGACCGGCCTGCCGCTCGTGATCCACACCCGCGACGCCGCCGAGGAGACCCTCGCGATCCTCGCCGACGAGGCCGCCGGCCACCCGGTGGTGCTCCACTGCTTCTCGATGCCCGAGCGCCTCGACGAGGTCGTCGAGCGGGGCTACATGGTGAGCATCGCCGGCCAGGTGACCTACAGGGGCGCCGGCGACCTGCGCGCGGCCGCCGCCGCCGCGCCCGGCGAGCTGCTGCTCGTCGAGACCGACAGCCCCTACCTCGCGCCGGTGCCGCGGCGGGGCCGCCCCAACCGCCCGGCCAACCTCGCCCACACCCTCAGCGCCGTCGCGGCCCTGCGCGGCGTCTCCGAGGAGGCCCTCGACGGGCTCACCACCCGCAACGCCGCCCGGGTCTTCGCCTGGTGACCCCGCGCCGGGCGGCGCGGGCCGGGTCGGCGTCATGCGGCTGCTGGCCGCCCACGGCCTGCGGCCGGACACCGACCTCGGCCAGCACTTCCTCCTCGATGAGAACCTCGCCGACCTCGCCGTGCGCGAGGCCGCCGTGGGCCCAGACGACGTCGCCCTCGAGATCGGCGCCGGCCTCGGGGTGCTGACGGCGGCCCTCGCCCGGTCGGCGCGGGCCGTGCACGCCGTGGAGATCGACCGCCGCCTGGAGCCGGCGCTCGCGGAGGTCGTTGCTCGCTCAAGCAACGTAATCGTCCACTGGGGCGACGCGATGCGCATGCCGCTCGAGGACCTCGACCCCCCGCCCACCGCCCTGGTCTCCAACCTGCCCTACGCGATCGCCACGCCGGCCGTGGTCGAGAGCCTCTGGCGGCTGCCGCGGGTGGAGCGCTGGTGCGTCATGGCCCAGCGCGAGGTCGTCGACCGCTGGCTGGCCCCGCCGGGCGGGCGGCTCTACGGGGCGCCCTCGGTCCTCGTCCAGCTCACCGCCGAGGCGACCTTCCGACGGGCGGTCGGCCGCGAGGTCTTCGCGCCCCGCCCCCGCGTGGAATCGGCCCTGGTGGCCCTGCGCCGCGTGGCGCCGGGGCCGTCGCCGGCGGTCCGGGCGCTGGTGCGGGCCGCCTTCGCGTCGCGCCGCAAGACGCTCGTGAACTCGCTCGCCGCCGCCGGGGCCGACAGGGCGGCGGCCGCCGCGGCCCTCGCCGGCCTGGGGCTGCCGCGCTCCGCGCGCCCCGAGCAGGTCCCCCCGGCCGGCTTCGCCGCGCTCGCGGAGGCGCTCAGCTGGCCGGCGTGACGCTCGAGGCCCCGGCCAAGCTCAACCTCCGCCTCCTCGTGGCGCCGAGGCGCCCCGACGGCTACCACCCGCTGCGGACCCTGATCGTCGCGCTCGACGGCCTGGCCGACGCCGTCACCGTGGCCCCCGCCGCCGCAAGGCGGGTGAGCTGCCCGGGCATCGAGGGGCCCGACAACCTCGCCTGGCGCGCCCTCGACGCGCTCGAGGCCGAGGCCGGACGGGAGCTCCCCTGCGAGGTGACGATCGACAAGCGCATCCCCGCCCAGGCCGGGCTCGGCGGCGGCTCGAGCGACGCGGCCGCGGCCCTGGTCGGCGCTGACCGCCTCCACGGCCTCGGCCTCGGGCCGGAGCGCCTCGAGCGGGTCGCGGCCGGCGTCGGCTCGGACGTCCCCTTCTTCGTCCGCGGCGGCGCCCGGTGGGCCGAGGGGCGCGGCGAGCTCCTGCGGCCGGCGACCATCGCGCCCTTCGCGGCCGTCCTCGTCAAGGGCGACGCCGGCCTGCCGACCGCGGCGGTGTACGGCGCCTTCGACCGCCTCCCGTCCCCGCCGCCCCCGCCCCCCGAGGTCGTTGCTGGTTCAAGCAACCACCTCTCGTACGGCGAGGTGGTTGCCGGATCACGCAACGACCTGTGGGGTGCGGCGCTGGCGCTTGCGCCCGGGCTCGGGGCGACCGCCCGGTCGCTGGCGGCGGCCGGCGCGGACGCCGTCCTGCTCTGCGGCAGCGGCTCGTGCCTCGCCGGCCTCTTCCCGACGCGCTCGGAGGCCGAGGCGGCGGCGGCCAGGATGGACCTGCCGGGGTTCCGCGCCGTCGTGGAGGGTCCCGCCGGCCCCCGCTCGCCCTGACGGCGCGCGCCGCCCGTCGCCGGTGGGCGGTCCCCGCTCAGCGGTTGATCGAGATGCCGGCGGCCTCGCGGTCGAAGGTGTCGGGGGTGACGCCCTGCTCGCGGAGCGGCACCTTCTGGACGCGCTCGGTGGGCGTCTTCGGCAGCCGGTCGACGAAGCGGATGTAGCGCGGGACCATGAAGTAGGGCATGCGCTCGGCGAGCCAGAGCGTCAGCTCGGCGGGGTCCGGAGCGGCTCCCCCGGCGACGCAGACCACGAGGATCTCGTCCTCGCTCGAGGCGCCCTCGCCGGCCTTCACTCCGATCGCCGCGCTCTCGTCGATGCCGGGGTGGTCGTTGACGATCTTCTCGACCTCCATCGAGCTCACGTTCTCGCCCCGGCGCCGGATGTAGTCCTTCACCCGGTCCATGAAGTAGA
>DATAGF010000264.1:0-8901 GCA_036257075.1 Miltoncostaeaceae bacterium | reverse complement strand
GGTGATGGTGGGGGCGCCGAACTTCTTGTCGAGCACCACGTAGCGCCCCTTGGGGCCGAGGGTCACCTTGACCGCGTCGGCCAGGGTGTTGACGCCGCGCTCCAGGGCGCGGCGGGCGTCCTCGTCGAACTTGATGAGCTTGGGCACCGTCAGACCGCCTTCGCCAGGATGTCGGACTCGCGCAGGATCAGGAGATCCTCGCCGTCCACCTTCACCTCGGTCCCGCCATACTTCGAGTAGATGACCTCGTCGCCCTCCGCGACCTGCGGCTGGATGCGCTTGCCGTCCTCGTAGCGGCCCGGCCCCACGGCGAGGACCTTGCCCCGCTGCGGCTTCTCGGCCGCCGTGTCCGGGAGGACGATGCCGCTCGCGGTCACCTGCTCGGCCTCGATTGACCGGACGACGACCCGGTCGGCCAAGGGCTGCAGATTCACGAACTCTCCCCCTGATTTGGCACTCGTGTTCATTGAGTGCCAAGAGACTGACACCGCGCCCTGCGGGATTCAAGCGGCGACAGGCCCTACTTCAGGGAGGGGTACTCGATGACCTCGCTGAAGTGGATCACGGAGACCGTGTCGTCGAGGGTCACCTCGCGCGAGTAGATGTGCGAGAGGAAGTGGAGGGTGTCCTCGACGAGCCGGAACTCCGGGTTGTCACGCTCGATCTCGCGCTGGCTCAGCTCGCGCACGGGCTTGACGTCGACCTGGTCGATGATCGCCGTGAAGATGCGCTGCCGCGGTCCGTGGCGGTGGCCGACGGTCACCCAGACCAGGAGGCCCTGCTTGTACTTGTGGGACTTGTCGCCGAGCCGGATCGTCGCCGTCTTGCGCCCTTTGCGGAGCTGGTCGATGAACAGCGGCGAGTAGAAGTTGAGCGCGTACACGGGCGTCCTCGGGGGCGGGCTGGGCGGGCCGGGGCGCGGGGCGCGGCCGCGGGCCGCGCATCATCCTTTCGCGCCCGGGGAACCGTAACCTCCCGCCCCGAGCCAGGCCAGGGCGCGCTCCATGACCCTCCGCTCGCCGGGATAGGTGAGCGCCCGGGGCGCGTCGACGGCCGGCACGAGCCGGACCCCTTCGACCTCGCCGTCGTGGTGGGCCGGCGAGCCGGCGCGGTAGGCCAGCAGGTAGAAGGCCACGGTCTTGGCGACCCGGGCGCGGCTGGCGCGCGACCAGTACATGTAGGAGATCTCCTCGAGCGGCGTGAGGAGGGTGCCGGCGATGCCGGTCTCTTCGCGCGTCTCCCGCACCGCCGCCTCCTCAGGCGCCTCGCCGGCCTCGATGTGGCCCTTCGGCAGGGCGAGGACGTCCCCGCCCCGCAGCGAGATCAGCGCGACGAGCAGAGTCGAGCCGACCGGGACGAGCACCACGCCGCCGGCCGACCGCTCGGTGATGACGCGCGCCACGCCGACGCGCGCGCTCGCGACCGACCGCTCGGCGCGTCTACTTGCCGCCGAACACGCGCTTGAGCCACCCCATGAAGCCGCCCTGCGCCGGCTCGCCGCTCGCCGCCGCCGCGGCCGCGGCCTGCTCCGCCGCCGCCCCGTCGGCCGCGCTCGCCTCGGCCGAGGGCGCCTCGGCAGGGGCGCCGTCGCCGACCCACTTGTCGAGGGCCTCCCAGCCGGTCTTGCCGCTCGGGCCCGCCGGCTCGGCCGCCGGCGCCGCAGCGGCCTCGCCGCCGCCGACCCACTTGTCGAGGGCCTCCCAGCCGGTCTTGCCGGAGGGGCCGCCCGACGGCGGCGGTGGCGGCGGTGGCGGCGGTGGTGGCGGCTCCGCGCCGGCCGCCTTGCCGCCGCCGCTGCCGACCCACTTGTCCAGGGCCTCCCAGCCGGTCTTCTTGCCCGACGGGCCCTCGCCACCACCCGAGGTCTCCTCGCCGGACGAGCCCGAGCCTCCGACCCACTTCTCGAGGGCCTCCCAGCCCGTCTTCTGAGCGCCCCCGGCGATTGGGGGCGGGAAACGGCGCGGACGGGTCATGTACTCCTCCAACGGGGGTCGGGTCTCGCGGCGGTTCGCATTCGTGCGCCGCGGCACGAACTTACGGGTTTGCGTCGGGGAAGGTCAAGGTCGCGCACCCAGGCGCGCGCGCCGGATCATCGCATGTCGTGCAGCATCCGGCGGTAGCTGGCGAGTCGCTCGTCGCTCACCCGGCCCGGCACGGCGCACCCGGCGTCGCCGTCGTGGGCGCACCCCCGGAAGCGGCAGTCGCTCGCGGCGGCCGCGATCTCCGGGAAGCCCGCCTCGAGGTCCTCGCGCGACAGGCGGGGGAGGTGGAACGTGCGCACGCCGGCCGTGTCGACCACCGCGCCCCCGCCCGGCATGGGGATGAGGCGGGGGTCGGTGGTCGTGTGCCGGCCCGAGCCCGCCTTGCGGCTGACGGCGCCGACGGCACGCTCCACGCCGGTGAGGGCCCGCGTCAGCGTCGACTTGCCGACCCCGGACGGCCCGGCGAGGATCGCCGTGCGGTCGGCGATCAGGTCGCGGACGAGCGCCACCGTGGCGGGGTCCTTGACGGATCCGGCGAGCACCGGGTAGCCGACGGCCTCGTAGCGGGCGAGGACCGCGCGCAGCTCGTCCTCGTCGTGGGGGAGGTCGACCTTCGTCACCAGCAGCGCCGGGGCGAGCGCCCCCAGCTCGCCCACGACCAGGTAGCGGTCGACCAGCGTCGGCTGCATCTGCGGCCGCACGGCGGACGAGGCGACGATCAGCAGGGCGGCGTTGGCCGCCAGCGGGCGCGGGCTGCGCTCGGGCCCCTGGCCCCGCACGAGCAGCGTCCGGCGCGGGGCGATGCCCACGAGGGCGGGCTGCCCCTCGTCGTCGCGCAGCTCGACCCGGTCCCCGGCGACGGGCGGGCCGCCCGGCAGCCGCGGGACGATCCGCGCCTCCACCTCCCCGCCGTCCGCCCAGACGCTCGCCGTGGGCCCGGAGACCCGGAGGACGACCGGGGCGTCGCCCGCCGCAGCGCCCGCGGGGCTCACGGCGAGGAGCGCCCCGCCTCGAGAAGCTCCGGTGCCGTGAAGAGCGCGTGCAGCGGGGCGTCGCCGAGGGCCGCGACGGCCGCGTCGCGACCGCCCTCGTCGCGATCGATGACCACCAGCGCCGCCACGACCACGCCCCCGGCGTGGCGCGCCTTCTCGACCGCGGAGATCAGGGACCCCCCGCTCGTGAGGACGTCATCGACGACCGCCACCGGCGTGCCCTCCTCGATGAAGGGCCCCTCGATCCACTGCTGCAGGCCGTGCTTCTTGGCCTCCTTGCGCACGAAGAAGCCGGTCACGCGGCGTTGCTCGGCCCAGGCGGCCGCGCTCACGGCGCAGACCAGGGGGTCGGCGCCGAGCGTGAGCCCGCCCACGGCGGCGGGGGCCGCGTCGCGCAGCGCGTCCCAGGCGAGCGCGCCCGACAGCGCCGCCCCCTCGGGGTCGAGCAGCACCTGGCGGGCGTCGAAGTAGTAGGACGAGCGGCGGCCGGAGGCGAGGACGACCGACTCGCGCACGAGCGCGTGGTCGCGCAGGAGGGTCGCGAGTCGGCTGCGGTCGGCTGCGGCGGCCACGCGGGCATCCTATGGACCGCTACGGTTGAGGTCGTTGTCAGTCACCGATGGAGCCAGGAGCGAGCAGATGACCGAGGTGGTCCCGGAGCCGACGCCCAACCCGAACGCGGTCAAGTTCACGCTGGACCGGCCGGCGACGGAGGGCCGTTCCCAGACCTTCAGGGCCGGCTCCGACCCGGCGGACTCGCCCCTCGGCGCGCGCATCTTCGCCCTCGACGGCGTGACGAACGTCTTCATGACGGCGAACTTCGTCAGCGTCACCAAGGAGGACGCGGCCGACTGGGACGACCTGGTGCCGAGGGTCATGGACGAGCTCCAGGCCCACTTCGCCGAGGCCGGATGAGCCCCACCGCCGTCGTCTTCTCGTACGCGATCGGGGCGATCTTCGCCGTCGGCGGGATCCTCTTCCTCGCCCTCCTCGACGAGAACCGCTTCCTCTTCGGCGTCCCCTACCTGCTGATGGGGCTGCTCATCCTCGGCGGCGTGGCGGCCAGCCAGCGGAGGATGCGCCGCCGCGGCCGCTCCGGCCGCGAGGGCGGCCCGGGTGGCCGGGGCCGGCCCACGCCCTACTAGCGGCGCTTCGACTTGAGCGGCTTGACGACCAGCGTGGTCGCCGCCGTCGACGTCAGTCCGCCCGCGTTCGCCCGCACCCTCACCACGTAGCGCCCCGCCCGCGGGCGCCTGGCCAGCGTGAGCACGACGGAGCGCTGGCCGGCCTTGAGCGCCTTCGTCAGGGGACGGCGGACCCTCGTGAGCACGATCCGCCGCGCCGGCTTCTTGCGGACGGTGCGGCGCAGGAGCGTAACCGTGACCCGCGCGTCGGCGGTCAGGCGGAAGCGGACGGTGATCTTGCGGCCCTTCAGCGTGGCCTTGAGCCGCTGGACGCGGGGCGTGACCGGGGTCCCCGCCCCGCCCGGCGGGATGACGCGCCCGGCCGTGGCGACGTTCCCGGCGCCGTCGGCGGCCCGGACGTCGGCGACCGGCACGGGCGGCACGGCGAACGAGCCGTCGGCCGCCACGGCGACCGGCGCGCCGTTCACCGTGACCTCGCCGATCCCTGACGGGTCGGTCGCGCTCCCCGCCGAGGCGCCGACGGTCAGCGCGGGCGGGGTCGTGTCGGTGGGGGCGAACTCCTTGGCGAGGACGTCCGGCTGGTTGTTGGTGTCCGTGGCGACGAGCTTGGTGGCCTCGCCAACGTCGCTGTGGACGAACGACACCAGGCCGCCGTTGCCGGCGACGGCGGAGACCTCGGAGGCGGTGGTGCTCTCGGTGGTGCCGTTGGCCGCGATGCTCGCCCGGCGGGTGGCCCGCGCGGCCGGGTCGCGGACGTAGACGTCGTTGGCGTTGTTGGCGTCCGTGCCGACGAGGTCGTTGCCGAGCGTCCTGAAGCTCACCCGGGCGCCGTCGGCCGAGATCGCCGGCCGGGCGCCGCCGCCGATCGAGGCGATCGTGCCGTTGTTGAGCGCCGAAACGAGGGTGATCGCCCGGTGGTCGTGTCCCGGCGGTAGACGTCATTGGCGGCGTTCGTGTCGTTGACCAGGTCGTACCTGAAGCCGCTCTCGAAGACGACGTAGCGCCCGTTGCCCGAGATGTCGGGGAAGCCCGAGCCGTCGTTGGCGGTCGGGTCGCTGGCGCCGGCCGTCGTCGCCGCGGCCAGGTTGCGGACGACGACGTCGTTCGCGCCTGCCGGCGAGTCGCCGGGCAGCAGGTTGGAGGTCGCCGTGGGCGCCTCGAAGGCCACCACGTGGCCGTCGGCGCTGATCGCCGAGCGCTCGGTGGTGCTGTTGGCCTGGACGCCGGCCGCGTTGACGGCCGCGAGCGTCGTCGTGCCCGCCGCGATGTTGCGGACGACGATGTCCGAGGCGTTGTTGCCGTCGTTCGGGAAGAGGTTCGTGGCGGCGCCGCTGCCGAAGGACACCGCCCGCCCGTCGTAGGAGACGTCCGGGTCCCCGAAGACCCCGGCGCCGTTGGCCTTCTGGCCCGCGGAGTTCACGGAGACCAGCGTCACGGTGCCGCTCGTGAGGTCCTTGCGGAAGACGTCCTTGTTGGCGTCGGTGTCGGCCGTCGTGAGGTTCGTCGCCGTGGAGGCGAAGACGGCGTAGCGGCCGTTGCCGGAGATGGCGAACTGGACGTTGTCGACGTCCTGGACGTCGACCGGCGCGTTCGCCGCCGCGCCCCCCGCGCCGGAGGCCAGGACAGTCGTCGCCGCGACGCGGTCGCGCACGTACAGCTGCACGTTGCCGCCGGTGGACACGCCGGTCAGCGCGGCGGCCGACGTGAACGCGACGAAGCGCCCGTCGGCCGAGACCGACGAGGCCTCGGCGGGCTGGTTGCCGAGAGCCTCAGAGTCCGAGACCGAGACCACCGCGACGTCGCCGGGTGCCGCCGTCGCGCCAACGGCCACGGCCGCCAGCAGGGCGGCGGCGGAGACAGCGACCGGTGCGCGACGGATCCTCACCGGGCCATCGTGCCCAGCCCCCGACGAGCGGCGCAACCGTCGCCGGTGGGGCTCCGTGCCCCCACCGGCGTCCGGCCATGGAATCGTCCCCATACGAGGGGCTCGGCGTCGGCTAGGCGGGAACGGCCGGCAGCCCCTCCAGGTCGGCGGCCGCCTCGTCGAGCTCGGCCTGGGGCAGCTCGTAGTCGGCCAGCTCGCCGCTGAGGAACGCGTCGTAGGCGCCCATGTCGAAGTTCCCGTGGCCGCAGAGGTTGAAGAGGATCGTGCGCTCCACGCCCTCCTCGCGCGCCCGCTCGACCTCCTCGACCACCGCCCGCAGGGCGTGCGACGGCTCCGGGGCGGGGATGATGCCCTCGGCCCTGGCGAAGCGGACGGCCTCGGCGAAGCACTCGCTCTGGTGGTAGGCGCGCGCCTCCATGATCCCCGTGTGGACCATGTGCGAGACCAGCGGGGCCATGCCGTGGTAGCGCAGGCCTCCCGAGTGGATCGCGGGCGGCACGAAGCCGTGCCCGAGCGTGTGCATGGCGAGCAGCGGCGCCATCTTGGCCGTGTCGCCGAAGTCGTAGCCGTAGTGCCCGCGCGTGAGCGTCGGGCAGGCGGCCGGCTCGGCGGCGACGATGCGGATCTCCTTCCCGGCGGCCACGTCCGGGATGAACGGGAAGACGAGGCCGGCGAAGTTCGAGCCGCCGCCGACGCAGCCCACGATCACGTCGGGCTCGGCGCCGGCCTCGGCGAGCTGCTCGCGCGCCTCCTGGCCCACGACGGTCTGGTGCAGCAGCACGTGGTTGAGGACGCTCCCGAGCGCGTAGCGGGTGTCCTCGCGGCCGGCGGCGTCCTCCACCGCCTCGCTGATCGCGATGCCGAGGCTGCCCGTGCTGTCGGGGTCGACCCCGAGGATCGCGCGGCCGGCGTTCGTGTCCGGCGACGGGCTCGGCACGACCTCGCCGCCCCATGTGCGGATCATCGAGCGACGGTACGGCTTCTGGTCGTAGGAGGCGCGCACCATGTAGACCTTGCACTCGAGGCCGAACAGCGAGCACGCGAACGCCAGCGCCGAGCCCCACTGGCCCGCGCCGGTCTCGGTGGCGAGCCGGGCCACGCCCTCCTCGCTGTTGTAGAAGGCCTGCGGCACCGACGTGTTGGGCTTGTGGCTGCCCGCCGGGCTGACGCCCTCGTACTTGTAGAAGATGCGGCAGCCGGTCCCGAGCGCCTGCTCGAGCCCGAGGGCGCGGTGCAGCGGCGTCGGCCGCCACATCGAGTAGATCTCCCGGACGGGGTCGGGGATCGGGATCCAGCGCTCGCCGCTGACCTCCTGCAGGATGAGGGCCATCGGGAACAGCGGCGCGAGGTCGTCCGGCCCGACCGGCTCCCCCGTGCCGGGGTGGAGCGGGGGCGGCGGCAGCGACGGCAGGTCGGCCGCGACGTTGTACCACCGACGCGGGATCGCGTCCTCGGACAGAATGAAGCGCCGCTGGGCCACCGGAAGCCCCCTTCGGTCGGTGTTACGCCGGTCCCGAGCCTACCCTGGCGCGCTCGGCCGGGGCGACGGGGCGGACGGGCAGCCACAGGGTGAAGGTCGCGCCGACGCCGAACGTGCTCTCGGCGGTCACGCGGCCGCCCAGCAGCGTCGCCAGGCGCTGCACGATCGACAGGCCGAGGCCGGACCCGCCCGCGTCGCGGTCGCGCGAGCTGTCGACGCGGTAGAGGCGGTCGAAGATGTAGGGCAGGTGCTCCGGGGGGATGCCGCGGCCGGTGTCGCAGACGGCGATGCCCACCTCGCCGGGGGCCGTCCTGGTCTCGAGGCGGACCGAGCCGCCCGCCGGCGTGGCGCGCAGCGCGTTGGTGACGAGGTTGCCGAGGATCGTCTGCAGGTGGTCGGGGTCGCCGACCGCAGCGAGCTCCCCCTCCGGGGCGGACAGCTCGACGCCGCGGATGTGGGCGTCGATGCCCAGCCGGGAGACGCACTCGCGCGCCGCGGCCGCGAGGTCGACCGGCTCGGCGCGGACCTTCGGCTCCAGGTCGAGCCAGGTCAGCTCCTGGAGCTCGCGGACCAGCTCGCGCAGGCGCACGGCCTCGACGCGGATGAACTCCGCCGCCTCGGCCCGCTCCTCGGGGGTCGCGGCGGTGCCGTCGCCGAGCGCGGTGGCGAAGCCCTCGATCGCCGTGACCGGCGTGCGCAGCTCGTGCGCGACGTCGGCGAGGAACTCGCGCTGGCGCGCGTCGGCGGCCTCCAGGCGCTCGGTCATGTGGTTGAAGGACTGGCCGAGGCGCCCGAGCTCGTCGTCGGTCTCCTGCACGCGCACGTCGAAGCGCCCCCGGGTGACCGCCTCGGCGCTGTCGGCCAGGTCGCTCACGGAGCGGCGCAGCCGCGACGCCACGCCGCTCGAGAGGGCCCACACGAGCGCCCCGGCGACCGCGATGCCGCCGATGACGAGCGCCGGGATGACCCAGTCCGAGACGGCGGCGCTCGGGTCGGGGCGCTCCATGATGACCTCGACGTCCCCGCTGCGGGCCGTCGCGCGGGCCTCGAGGTCCTGCACCGGGTCGCTCCAGTGGACCACCTCGCCCTGCACCAGCACGACCATGCGGGCGTCGCCGATGAACCGCTCCGCGTTGCGGGCCTCGCCGGCGGCGCTGGTGATTCCCTCGCGGTCGATCTCCTTCGCGATCGCGTTCGCCTGCTGCTGCAGCGCCTCCTCCACCTCGGCGCGGGCGCGGCCCTGGACGATCCAGTCGAAGCCGATCACCACCAGCGAGACGACCGCGAGGGCGACCACGATCGCCACCGCGACGCGGGCCCGGATCGTTCGCGGCTTCAGCCGCTGCAGCAGCGCGGTCAGGAGACCGGCTCCAGCTTGTACCCCACCCCCCGCACCGCGACGATCCCGATGTCGTCG
>DATAGF010000252.1:0-9660 GCA_036257075.1 Miltoncostaeaceae bacterium | reverse complement strand
GCGCCGTCCAGCACGCGCCCCTCGACGATGGTCACCTCGTCGAGGGCGTCGGGCGCCAGCGCCGCGGGGCGCCGCCCGGCGCGGCGCACGACGTCCAGCCCGGCGCGCGCGCCGTCGCGCCAGTCCTCCGCCGTCAGCTCGGCGCGGCTGCGCACGATCCCCCCGGCGACGAAGAACGCCTCGGCCGTGCCCTCGTCGCGGCCCGGCTCCACGATGACCGCCGCCCGCCGCCGCCCGCGCCGGACGCGCGCCAGCGCGCCGAGGACGCCCAGCAGCGCCTCCACCGGCCCGTCGCTCGCCGCGGGGTCGATCTCGAGGCGGCCCTCGGCGATCGCCTCGGGCAGGCGGAGGCCGAGGCGGCCGACCGCCGCCGCGTCGCCCTCCAGCAGCGCCTCCGCCTCGGCCAGGGCGGCGTCGCGCGCGGCCGGGTCCTGGGCGCCGAGGGGGTAGAGCGCGTGGAGGCACGCGACGGCCTCACGCGCGAGCCGCTCCGAGCGGATCGGCCCGAAGTAGGAGGCGCCGTCCGGCAGGATGCGCGCCACGACGTAGAGGCGGGGCGACATCTCGCCGTGGCTGATCTTCAGGAAGCGCCCGGCCCCGGCGCCGCGCCGGTTGCAGGGCGGGCTCAACGACTTGATCAGGTCGTTCTCGCGCAGCAGGGCGGCGAACTCCGACCCGCAGACCTCGTGATCGATGGAGGCGAGCCGCTCCAGGGCGCGGCCGATCAGGCGCCCGTGGCGCCCGCCCGGGCCGAAGTAGGAGCGCACGCGGCGGCGCAGGTCGGCCGCCTTGCCCACGTAGAGCGCCCGGCCGCGGCTGTCGCGCATGAGGTACACCCCCGGCCGCGGCGGCAGCTCCTCGGCCAGGGCGAGCTTGAACGCGTGGCGTGCGCCGCCGGCCCCCGCGAAGGCCACCGCGCGCTCCAGGGTGTCGACGCCGCGCTCGGCGAGCAGCCCCAGGAGCGCCACCAGGACCTCCGCCGTGGCCTCGGCGTCGGGCAGGGCGCGGTGGATCGGCTGCACCGACGTGTCGGCCCAGCCGGCCAGGGTGCGCAGGTCGTGCCGCTCCACCTGGCCGTCGAGCAGCCGCCGCGCGAGCACGAGCGTGTCGAGCCAGGGCTGGGTGAAGTAGCGGCTCGCCAGCCGGCGGCGCTCGTAATTGAGAAAGCGCAGGTCGAAGGGCGCGTTGTGGGCCACGAGCACGTCCTGGCCGGCGAAGTCCACGAAGGCGGCGAGCGCGTCCTCGATGTCGGGGCTGGCGGCGACCATCTCGTCGTCGATGCCGGTGAGCTCGGTGACCACGGGGGGGATGGGCCGGTTCGGGTTCACGAGGGTGACGAAGCGGTCGACCACCTCGCCCGCCCGGATGCGCACCGCGCCGATCTCGGTCACCTTCGACAGCCCGGGCGAGCCGCCGGTCGTCTCCAGGTCGACGACGCAGAAGGTGGCCGACGTCAGGCCGGCAGCCGACCAGTCCGGCGGCGCCAGGCCGACCAGGTCGCGGCCGAGCCAGGCGAGCCGGGCGTCGCCCTCGACGATCTCGGCGACGAGCCGTCGCTGGAGCCGCTCGGGACAGCGGCGCAGCCGCAGCAGCTGGGTGGCCACGTGCCCAACCTCGAGCGGCCGCCCGCGCCGCACGATGAGCGCGCACAGGCGGTCGGGCAGCGAGTCCGCGCCCTCGGCCCCCGGCTGGGGCACGGGGAGCGGGAGGTGGAGCTGTGTCGGGGGAGTCACCGTCGGCCGACTCTAACGCCGACCCCCGCCGTCACCCGGCGGCCGCGACGTCCGCCGGCGCGAGGGGCTGGGACAGGTCGAACTGGGAGTCCGGCGGCGCCGGGGCCCGCCCCTCGACCAGGATCCTGACCCGCCCCGCCCCGGCGGCCTCGGCGGCCGTCCTCACCAGCGGCCCGAGCACCGCCAGCTCGGCCGCCGAGCCGGCCGACGGGTAGCCGGACTCGAACTCGGGGCTCAGGTCCACCGTGGCGACGTCGTCGGCGACGCCGGCGCCGAGCAGGCGCGTCCCGGGGGGGAGGGCGGGAACCAGCGACGGGTCGGCGGGGCCCTGGGCGAGGGCCTCCATCGCGGCGTCGAGGGCCGGCCCCGGCGGCGCCGGGCGCTCCTCGGCGACGAGCTCGCCGGCGTCGTCGGAGAAGTAGACGGTCACGGTGGCGGCCGGCGGCGGCGGCGCCGTCGCCGTCGTCGTCGGGCCTCCGTCTCCGCCACAGGCGTTCAGGGAGGCGACCAACGCCACGAGGAGCGCCACGGCAGCGGCGCGCGAGGCCGCTTCGAGGGGCGCGCTCGCGAGCCTTTGCCAAGACATAACCCTCCGGGGATCATACGAAGGTCGAGTGGAGCCGAAAGCCCGGATGAACAGGAGCGGCCTAGCCGTCCGGGGAGTGTTGCCCACGAGGGCTTCTCCGGGTCCGGCTGATCGCTTACAGTCCGTCGGCTTACGGATCTCTTGCCTTTGCATCTCTTCAGTCGGTTGAACGCCTCTCCCTGATGCTCGCCTCCCGCACCGAGCACGTCCGCCTCCTGGCACTCCTCGGCGCCCTCGCCGTGGGCCTGCTGCTGCTGCTCGTCGTGCCGGCCATGGCGTCGGCGAACGCGCCCGCCGCGACCGCGGAGCCCACCGCCCAGGAGGCGTCCCCGGTGGACGATCCCGCCCCCGACCAGCCCCCGCCGGCCGGCGAGGCCGCGCAGGACGGCCAGGGCGGCGCAGTCGAGGAGCCGCTCCAGCCCGCGCCGCCGCCGGCGCCGACCGAGCCCGAGGCCTCGACGCCCCCGCCCGCGCCCGCGGGCGACCCCCAGCCGACGCCGCCGCTCTCGGCCGGCACGCCCACGGCGCCCGAGGCGCCGGCCGAGGCGGCCCCCGAGGGCCACCCGGAGCCGATCGCGCTCCCGTCGGTCGCGAGCCCGCCGCCCGCCAAGGGCGCGCAGGACCTCGAGCGGACGGTCTCCGGCGACCCGCCCCTGGCGACCGCCCCGACCCTCACCCCGGTCGCGCCGCCCTCGGCGCCGCCGGACCAGCCAGAGGTCGCGGCCGCCCCCACCCGCACGCCGGCGCACCCCGCGCACGCGCCCCCGCGCTCCGACCTCGTCGAGGCCCTGGGCGGGGTCGACCGCGGCCCCCCGGCCGCGCTGACCCTGCCGCGGGAGATCGTCCCGGGCCCGGCCGGCGCATCCGCCGACGACGGGGGCGCCAACCCGTTCGCGACGCTCGACGCCGTCGGCGGGCCCGCGCCGGCAGGCTCGAGCCTGCTCGCCGTCCTGGCGAGCTACGTCCTTCCCGGCGGCGCGCTCCCCACCTCCACGCTGCTCTTCTTCGTCCAGCTCGCGGTGATCCTCGCCGCCTTCTACGCCCCGCGCTCCGGCTTCGGCGAGCGCATCAACGCCCTGGGCCGCCTCGGCCCGAGGCTCGGCTACAGGACGGTCCTGGCAAGGCCCGGCTGAGCCGCCCCATCCGCCCCGCCCGAGGTGCGCCTCGGGGAGGGGCTCGCGTCCCGCGCCCGTCGCCGCCCGGCGGCCGGCGCACCCGTTCACCTCGCGAGAAAGATGGGGTTCTCAGAATGAAGCCGACCAAGGTACTCGTCCTCGGACCCGAGGGCGCCGGGCGCGCAGCGCTCCAGCAGACGCTCACCCGGCTGGGCTACGCGGTCAGCGCCGCCGAGGCGCGCCACGACGCCGCCGCCGGTGACGCCGACATCCTCATGCTCGACCTCCGCGGCGGCGGCGACCAGGACTGGTCCGAGATCGCCCCGGGGATCCACGACGACGACCGCCCCGTGATGATCGTCTCCGAGCGCCCGCGCCCGATCGTGCGCGAGCTCGCCGGCCGCCAGGCAGGGACGATGCTCCTCACCGGCGGGGAGTCGGACGCGGGCTATCGCGTCGCCCTCTCGGTGCTCCGCGCGCTGCGCGAGAGCGCGCGGGCGCGGGCGGCCGAGCGGCCCCGTGACGGCGCCGCCGCTAGAGTGGCGGCGCTGTGAGCGACCAGAGCCAGCTCTTCGAGGGGATCGACACGGTCTTCTACCAGGTGTGCGACATGGACCGTGCGATCGAATTCTACGAGGGCCTCCTCGGCCTCAAGCTCCTCCGTCGCGAGGGTCGCGACTGGGCCGAGCTCGAGGCCGGGGACGCGGTCCTCTCCCTCTCGGGCGAGCTCGCGACCAAGCCCCACCAGGGAGGCGCCACGGTGGTCCTGCGCGCCCCCGACCTCGGCGCCGTCGAGGCCCGCCTGGCCGAGGGCGGCGTGCAGCGCGGGCCGATCGAGGACATGGGCGGGGCGAGGATGCTCCAGTTCTTCGACCCCGACGGCAACGAGATCGTCGCCCTCGAGCCGCCCGCGAGCTAGGTCCCCGGTCCCGGGGCGACGCCGCGCGCACGGGCGATCGCGGCGACGAGCCCCTCGACGTCCTCCGCGCCGACCGCGATCCGGGTCGCGGACCACTTCAGCGGCGCGCGCACCTCCGTCGGCTCCGTCAGCTCCAGGACGGCCGCCGGCCCTGAGGCCCCCACGAAGGCCACGAGGCCCTTGGCGATCCTCACGCCCAGGCCCGCCCAGGGAGGCCAGCGCATGGTGCCCACGCTGGCGATCCGCTCGAGCGGGATGTCGGCACGCCCGAGGAAGCCGATCCGCACGGTGAGGCGGTCGTCCTCGATCGTCGCCTGACGGCGCTCCCGGGCGCGCGGCACGAGGAAGAGCCAGCCCCACCCGCTCCGGCGGATCGCGAAGGTCGTCACGCGCCGGGGAGGCTACGCCCCCGGGGCGAGCTACCATCAATGCAGAACACGAGGAGGGCGCTGCAGCGGTGGCACGACGACGGTGGTACGGGTCCGACCGGGGCCTGAGGACGCGGATGACGCTGACCATCTTCGGCCTCGGCCTGATCTACGTCATCTTTATCGGCGCGCTGATCGCGGCCGGCGCCAGCGCGGTCCTGATCCTGGTGATCGCGGGCGGCATCGCGCTCGCGCAGGTCTTCTTCGGCGACAAGATCGCCCTGGCGGCGATGCGGGCCCAGGTGACCGAGCCCGACCAGGCGCCGGAGCTGCACGCCACCATCGAGCGGCTGTGCCAGCTCACCGACCTGCCCAAGCCGAAGGTCGCAGTCTCGCGGACGGACCTGCCCAACGCCTTCGCCGCGGGCCGCAGCCGCAAGACCGCGACGGTCTGCGTGACGACCGGCCTGATGGAGCGGCTCGAGCCGCGCGAGCTCGAGGGCGTCCTCGCGCACGAGCTGTCCCACATCGCCAACAGGGACGTGATCGTGATGACGGTCGCGGGCTTCCTGGCGACCGTCGCCGGCCTGCTCGTCCGCTTCGGCCTCTACTCCGGGCTGATGGGCGGCCGCAGCCGCGACAACACGGCCGTGGTCTTCCTCGTCGTGGTGGTGGCCTCGATCGTCGTCTACGTCCTGTCGTTCCTGCTCCTGCGGGCGCTCTCGCGCTACCGCGAGTTCGCGGCCGACCGGGGCGCGGCGATCATCACCGGCGCGCCCGCCCAGCTCGCCTCGGCACTGCAGAAGATCGACGGCACGATGTCGCGCATCCCGACCCGCGACCTGCGCGCCGCCGAGGGCATGAACGCGTTCTTCATCATGCCGGCGGTGGCCAAGGGGTTCTCCCTGTCGAGCATCGTCTCGACCCACCCGCCCGTCGAGAAGCGCATCGAGCGCCTCCTGGCGATGCAGGCGCAGATCGACGCCTCCCCCGCCGCCGTCATCCAGTAGGGGCCGGGGGGTGGGCCTCCTCGACGTCCTGCGGGGCGAGCGCACGCCCAAGCGCGCCGACCTCGACGCCCTCTTCGCCATCGGCGGCGCGGCGATGACCCTGGAGGCCGGCCTCGGCATCACGCCGACCGGCCGGGCCGGGGTCTGCTTCAAGGAGATCGAGGCGGGGCAGTTCGAGGGGCTCGTGCGCGAGATCGAGGAGCTCCTGCGCGTCGCCGCCCCCGAGTCGGGGACGACCGTGACGCGGAGCGTCGACGAGCACGGCTTCGACTGGGTCGTCATCGAGGACCCGGACGTCGACGACCTCGCGACCACGACCCACATGGTCAGCCAGTCGCTCGAGGAGCGGGGCCTGTCGGAGCGCCTGCTCTGCGCCGTCTTCGGCTTCCGGGGCGAGGCGGGCCCGGTGGACCTGGTCTACGCCTACAAGCGCGGGACCTTCTACCCGTTCGCGCCGCGCGAGGGGCGCCGCCGGGACAACGCCCTCGAGCTTCGCCTGCAGGGCGCCCTGGGAGCCGACCTCCCGATCGAGCCGGAGCTGGAGCGCTGGTACCCGCTGTGGGACGCCCCGGTCAGCGGGGGCGCCTAGTTCGGGATCAGGCCCTCGGAGGAGAGCAGCTCCCGCGCTTCGTCGAGGGTCGTGCCGTGCCCCGGCACGATGGCGTCCGAGCCCTCCAGGTCATCGGCGGGGAGGGGCGCGCCGAGCCGCTGGATCGCGTCGACCAGCTCGGTGAGGGCCGCCTGGAAGGCCGCGTCGTCGCCCGCATCGGCCGCCGCCTGGACGCGGTCGTCGATCTCGTCGGCCGTCGCGAAGGCCTCGTCGTCGAGGCGGTACTGCCCCTCGCCGAGGATGCGGACGATCACGCCTTCTGCTCTCCGCTCTCGAGCTGGTCGGCGGGCGGGCCGCCGGGCCCGAGCTCGGCCTTCATCTTGGCCAGCTCGGCGTCGACGCCGCTGGAGGCCGTGAGGGCCTCGAGCTCCCGGTCGATGGAGTCGCGGCCGTCGGTGAGGTCGGTGAGCGCGCCGGACTCGATCAGCTCGTCGATGGCGCCGGCGCGGGCGCGCATGGTCTCGGTCTTGTTCTCGGCCCGCTCGATCGCCATGCCGACGTCGGCCATCTCCTCGGAGACGCCGGTCACGGCCTCGCCGATCTTGGTCTGCGCCTCGGCAGCCGTGTACTGGGCCTTGATCGTCTCCTTGCGCGTCCGGAAGGCCTCGACCTTGGCGGTGAGGCGCTGCTCGGCGACGATCAGCTTCTCCTGCTCGGCCTGCAGCTGCTCCCGCTGCTGGTCGATCGACTGCAGCTGGAGCTGCACGCCCTTCTTGCGCTCGAGCGCCACCCGGGCCAGGTCCTCGCGGTTCTGCTGGAGGGCCATCCGGGCCTGGCCGTCGAGCTTCTCGACGCTCCCCTCGAGCTTGGCGGCCTGGAGCTCCAGGCGCTTCTTGCTCGTGGCCACGTCGGCGACGCCCCGGCGCACCTTCTGCAGCATCTCGAGCTGCTTCTCGTAGGAGTAGTCGAGCGTCTCGCGCGGGTCCTCGGCTCTGTCGAGGGCCTTGTTGGCCTTCGCCTTGACGATCATCGTGAAGCGGCCCATCAGGCCCATCGCGGTGCTCCTTCTCGCTCCCGGACCGAGGGCCGAGGATAGCATCGAGGGGTGAGCCGCCCCCCGCTCTCCGGCCTCCGGGTCCTCGATCTCTCGCACAACCTGGCGGGGCCCCTGACGGCGATGCACCTGGGCGATCTGGGCGCCGAGGTGATCAAGGTCGAGCGCCCCGAGGGAGACGAGTGGCGCGACCACGAGCGGGTGCCCGGGCACCCCGGCCGGAGCCGCCACTACGTCCAGGCCAACCGCAACAAGCGGGCTGTCTGCCTCGACCTGAGGCTCCCCGAGGGGCGCGAGGTCCTGCGCGACCTCCTGGTGCGGGCGGACGTGCTGGTCACCAACATGCGCCCGGGGGTGGCCGAGCGCCTCGGCTTCGGATGGGAGGAGGCGCGCGAGCTCAACCCAGGCCTGGTCTACTGCGCGATCTCGGCGTTCGGGGCGGACGGCCCCCGCGGCGGCCGGCCCGGCTACGACATCCTCGCCGAGGCGCTGGCCGGCTTCATGCCGCCGAGCCTCGCGGCCGAGGGGGAGGCGCCCCGCTCCTCGCCGATCCCGATCAACGACACCGCCCTGCCGCTGATGGCCTGCTCGGGGATCATGGCCGCCCTGATCGAGCGCGGCCGCAGCGGGCGCGGCCAGCTCGTCGAGGCGAGCGTGCTCGGCACCGCCGTCGCCCTCAACGCCCACTCCCTCGTGAGGATCGAGAGCCTGCCGGCCCACGGCGTGCCCACCTTCTCGCGCGCCTTCTACCGCGCCTACCGGACCTCGGACGGCTGGCTGGCCGTCGCCGCCTACGCCGAGCGCCTGGCGCGCCGCCTCTGCGCCGCCCTGGGGCTCCCGGGCCTGCTGGACGAGCCGCCCTGGGACGACCGCGCGGTGCGAGTGGACCGCCAGGACGAGCTCGTCGCCCTCTTCGCGCCGCGCTTCCTGGAGCGCACCAGCGCTCAGTGGGACGACGCCCTGGCCGAGGCCGGCGTGCCCGCGGCCCCGGTTCGCGAGCGCGACGAGCTCTTCGACGACCCCCACGTCCGCGCCACCGGCCTCGTCGTGGAGGTGGAGGACCCCGAGCTGGGGCCGATGACCATGACCGCGCCGGTCGTGCGACTCTCCGAGACGCCCGCATCCATCCGCTTCACGGGCCGCGGGCTCGGCGCCGACACCCGCGAGGTGCTGACCGAGCTGGGGCGCTCCCAGGACGAGATCGCCCGCCTGGAGCAGGCCGGCGCGGCGGTGTGCGCGACGTGAGCGCGCTGCGGCGGGCGCGCGTCCGCGTGCGCGGCCGCGTGCAGGGGGTCTTCTTCCGCGACAGCACCCGGCGCGCCGCCCTCGAGGCGGGGGTGGCCGGCGGCGTCCGCAACCTCCCCGACGGCAGCGTCGAGGCCGTCTTCGAGGGCGCGCCCGAGGCGGTCGAGCGGCTCATCCGCTTCGTGCGCAGCGGGCCGCCGGACGCCGAGGTCCGCGAGGTCGAGGTGACGGACGAGCCGCCGCGGGGCGCCAGCGGCTTCTCGGTGGCCTAGCGGCCGACGCCGATGCCCGTGCGGCATCGGCGTTGACGCGGGCGCCGAAGGGCGAAGGTTCTCTGGTCGGCCGGGGGCCGACACAGCCGGCAGGTGTGCGACCGACTTCTTTGACAGGCCCCTAGCGGGCCGCCGCGTCCTCCGCCTTGCGGAGCCGCAGCCAGATGCTCGGCCCGAAGTAGAGCGGCGCCAGGGCCGGCTGGAGGATGCGCTCCAGCCGCAGCAGCGCCGACGTGCCGAGAAGGTGCTTGGCCAGCGGGCTGCGCAGGTTGGAGCCGCTCAGCACGGCCTCGACCGCGAAGCCCGCGCCCTCGAGGAGCGCCAGGAGCGCCTTCGGGTGGTGGTTCACGAAGGGGATGCGGCCCGCGGCGGACGCGACCGAGACCGGCGTCAGCGGGATCCGCCGACCGCGCGCCGCGTACCTGAGGCGGTTGAGGGCGTGGCTCAGGTTGGCGAACTCCAGCAGCAGCGTCCCGCCGCGCCGCAGCACCCGCGCGATCTCGGCGATCTCCGGGGCGGGGTCCGGGATGTGGTGGAGCACCCGCACGAGCATGGCGACGTCCACGGACTCGTCCGGCAGGCCCAGGTCGCAGGCCTGCGCCGGGTGGCAGCGGACGGCCGGCGCGTCGCGGAGGAACGCCCTCGCGAGCCCGAGCTGCTGCTCGCTGGGCTCGGCGAGGATCACCTCGTCGGCGTAGTTGACCAGGTGGCGCGACAGCCGCCCGTAGCCGCCGCCCACGTCGAGCGCGCGCCGGAAGCGGCGGCCGGCCAGCAGCCGGTCGATGGCCGCCTGCTCGGCCGCGTGCTC
>DATAGF010000070.1:0-18097 GCA_036257075.1 Miltoncostaeaceae bacterium | reverse complement strand
TGCCCGCCGAGGTCGGCGGTGCGCACCTCCTCGGCGACGGCCTCCAGGGCGCCCTCGTAGACCGCCCGCGAGACCACCGAGGCGTGCTCGTCCTGCATGTAGGGGAGCACCGACGCGCCGGCGAGGATCATGGCGAGCGGGTTGGCGACGTTCTTGCCCTGGAGCGTCGGCGCCGTCCCGTGGGGGGCCTCGGCCATCACCGCCGAGGCCCGGAAGTCGTCGTCGAAGGCGAGCAGCTGCGACTCGGCCCCGGCGATGGAGCCGAAGAGCTGCAGGACCATGTCCGAGAGGCAGTCGCCGTCGCGGTTGAGGGCGGGCACGACCAGCGCGTCTCCGGTGTGGCTGATGAGGGCCGCGTAGAGGGCGTCGATCAGCATGGGGCGGTAGCGCACGTCGGGGTGGCGCGCGGCGGCAGCGTCGAGCTCCTCCTTGAGCACGCCCTCGTAGACCGGCGACACGGTCCACTTGGGGCCGCCGAAGACCGTCGCGTGCATGCGCCGGGCCTGCTGGAAGGCGAACTCCGCCACCGCCCGGCAGGTGCGGCGCGAGATGCGCTCCACGCGCCAGGCGACCTCGTCGTCGCCCTCGCCCTCCCGGTACTCGCGGGCGTTGTAGGCGTCGTCGACCGCCATCCGCACGATGGAGATGGGCGCGTGGATGCCCCCGATCGGCCGCACGCCCGACAGGCGCCGGCCGCTGCGGATGATGACCTTGCCGCCGATCGCCTCGCGCAGGAGCGCGTTGGGGCTGCCGACGTCCTCGGCGCCCTCGGGGGTGATCGTGGCCGCCTTGAGGCCGAAGCCGTGGCGCACGACCGCCTCGGCGGCGTCGAAGACGACCTGGTTACGCGTGCGGCGACGGTTCTCGAGCGAGAGGTCGTGGCGCTCGATCTCGAGCGGCAGCCCGGTCACGTCCGGGTCGAGGACGCGCAGGGCCTCCTCCAGGAGCTCCTGGCCGGTCTGGTCGCCCTCCATTACTACCAGGGTGCGGGACTGGGTCAGGTCGGCGACGGCGCTTCCTCCATCGCGTAGAGGCGCACGCGCGGGGCGCGGCCCTGGCGCTCCTCGAGCAGGGAGATCTCGGCGCGGGTCGCCGGTCTGCCGGCGAACGCCTCGGCGTCCTCGCGCCGCTCCCACTCGGCCAGGCAGCCGTACTCGCCGGCGTCGGCGTCCACGAAGAGCACGTGGCGTCGGCAGCCGGCCGCCGCCGAGGCGAGCCGGGACGCGACCGCCCGCGCCTCCTCGAGCGTGCCCGGGCCGAGCCGGAACGAGATCTCGGTGCCGTAGAGGGCCATCCGACAGGGCAGGGTAGCCGAGGCAGCCCGGGGCGAGCCGCTAGGATCGCGGCATGCGCCACCGCACCCTCCCGCGTACCGACGTGACGGTCTCCGAGGTGGGCTTCGGCGTCTGGACGCTCGCCACCGGTTGGTGGGGCGACAAGGACGACCGCGAGGCCGTGGAGCTGCTGCGCGCGGCCCTCGAGCGCGGCATCACCCTCTACGACACGGCCGACTCCTACGGCAACGGCCGCGGCGAGACGATCCTCGCCGAGGCCTTCGCCGGCCGGCGCGACGAGGTCGTCCTGTCCACCAAGGTCGGCTACGACTGGTACTCGCACACCGGGCCGCGCGGCCAGCGCGAGCTGCCCCACGACTGGTCGCCGGCGTTCGTGCGCCGCTCGTGCGAGCGCAGCCTCGAGCGGCTGGGCACGGACCGGATCGACGTCTACCAGCTCCACAACCCCCGGATGGACGCGATCCGCTCCGACGAGCTGTTCGCGACCCTCGACGACCTGGTGGCCGAGGGCAAGGTGCGCACCTACGGCGTCTCGCTCGGGCCGAAGATCGGCTGGCGGGACGAGGGCCTGGCGGCGCTCGCCTCGCGGCCGATCACCTCCCTGACGATGATCCACAACGTGCTCGAGCAGGACCCCGGGCGCGACCTGATCGCGGGGGCCCGCGAGGCCGACACCGGGCTCTTCGTCCGCGTGCCGCACTCCTCCGGCATGCTGGAGGGCAAGTACACGACCGAGACGACCTTCCCGCCCAACGACCACCGCAGCCACCGCCCGCGCTCGTGGCTGCTGGAGGGCCTCCAGAAGATCGAGACGCTCGGCTTCCTCACCGAGGACCGGCCCCACACGCTGGGCCAGGCCGCCCTCAAGTGGCTCCTCGCCGAGCCGCTCGCGATGACGACGCTGCCCAACATCTACACCCTCGAGCAGCTCGAGGAGTTCGCCGCCGCCCCCGACCTCCCCGACCTCAGCGACGAGGACCTGGCCCGGGTGGCCGAGCTGCACGCCGAGAACTTCGGCGTCGTCCCGGAGGCCGCGACCGCCTCTCGCTAGCCGGCGAGCCGGGTGAGGTGGGCGCCGACGACCTGGTCGGCGCCCTCGTCGCCCTCGGGCAGCGCCGCGGCGAGCCGGTCGGCCAGCCGCTCGGCCGCGCCGGCCGGCCCGGCGCTGCGCTCCACGTCGCCCAGGGCCTCGACGAGGCCGGGGTCCAGGCGGTCCTGCACCTCGACCAGCGGCTCCGAGGCGCGCAGGAAGCGCCGGTAGGCGCCGACCAGCCGCTCCTGCAGGGCGATGGCCCGGTCGAGCTCGGGCACCGAGGCCAGCGCCCTGAGCGGGTCGTCGCGCCAGCGCGCGAGCTCCAGGGCCCGCGCCGCGACCACCTCCAGGCTCCCGGCGACCTCGGGCGGGTCGCCGCCCAGCGCCAGCAGGCGGCCGATGGCGCCCGCCAGATCCCGTAGGGCGGCGGCGTCGATCAGCGACTCGACCTGCTCCCAGAGGAGGCTCGCCGCCGCCGTCTCGCGCACGCGCCGGGGATCGCGCTCGGGCGCCAGGCCGGCGTCCAGGCAGAGGAACGCGGGGCCCTCGAACGCGCAGAGGTAGCTGCGGGCGCCGTGGGACGGCTCCACGGCGCGCACCCCGAGCGGAGCGCGCCCAGCGACGGCCGCGGCCGCGTCTCGCGCCGCGCCCAGGTCATCGACGAGGGCGCGCAGGGCGGCCTCCTCGGGCGGGCCCCCGCTCACGCGGCGGCGATGAGCGTCCGCGCCTCGGCCTCGGCGCCCTCGGCCATCGCCTGCACGTCCTCGACCAGCTCGGGGTCGGCGCAGAGGCCGAGGGAGAGGGTTCCCGCCAGCGACACCGCGCCGACGCGCAGCGCGTGGCGCTGCCCGATCTCCGCCAGCGAGTAGAGGTGGGTGACGGGCGCCCCCCTGACCGTCACCGGCGACCGGGGGCCCACGACGTTCGACACCGCCACGGCGAACTCGCGCGGGCTCGCCTCGAGCCGCTCGGCGAAGCCCTCGAGGGCCGGCGACACCCGCGCGAGGTCGTGCATCAGCCGGTCCATGGTCTCGGCGTCCGCCGCGGCCTTGCGCGCCGCGGTGGCCGCGCTGACCGCCCGCAGCCGCTCGACCGCGTCCGGTTCGCCGAGCGGGACGCCGACCGAGAAGAACGAGTCGCGGTTGCCGGCGTCGTCGCCCTCGTGGTGCAGGCTGACCGGCACGCGCACCCGCAGCGTGCCGAGCTCGCCGCCCCGCGCCACGAGCCAGCGGCGGATGCCGCCCGCGACCGCGCACAGGACCGCGTCGTTGACCGTCGCCCCGCAGGCCGCCCGCGCGGCGTCGTGCAGGGGCCCTAGGGGCATGCTCGCGAAGGCCACCTCGCGCGCGCCGCCGATCGTGCCGTCGAAGGGCGATCGGCCCGCGGCGGGCCCGAGCTCCCGGCGGAGGAAGCCGCGCAGCCGCCGGCGGCGCCCTCGGTCGGCGGCGGCGGCCGAGGCGCGGGCGTCCTCCCGGTCCGGACGCGGGTCCCACAGCACCGCGTCCGCGAGGCGCATGGCCGTGGTCCCGTCCGCCAGTGCGTGGTGGGTGCGCCAGACCAGCGCCCGGCCGCCCCCCGCCAGGGGCGCAACATCGATGCGCCAGAGGGGACGCGACCGGTCGAGGCGCTCGGCGAAGAGGCGGGCGACCTCGCGGCGGAGCCCCATGCGGTCGAGGGGCGCGGCGACCGTGAGCGCCACCACGTGATCGGCGACGTCGAAGCCCTCATCCGGGGCCCACGCCGGGGCGCCGTCGGCGTCGACCAGGCGCCGGGTCAGCTCCGGGGCGGCCCCGATGCGCTCCCCGATCGCCCACCGGAGCTCCTCCATTCCGGGGCCCGGGCCCTCCAGCAGCACGACCTTGCAGGCGTGGCCGGCCACGGTCGCGCACTCCAGGTCGAGGATCGCGCGGTCCTCCGGGCTCAGCGGGATCGGGGCGGGGGCGCTCACCGGCCCCAGGATAGGCCGACAGGAGCCCAGGAGAGAGCCGACAGGAGCCCGGGAGAGCGCCGACCTCGCCTGGTCTCGGGCGGCGCGGCCGCGGGCGTAGACTCCGCTCGGTGACCGGCGGAGCCGACCCTGCCCACCACCCGCCGGCCCGGGTTCCCCCAGCCGCCGGGCTGGCCGCGGCGCTGGCGGGCACCCTCCGCGGCCGCCGGCCGGCCGGCGTCCCCGGCCCGGGCCGCCGGGCCGCGGTCCTGCTGGTGCTCTTCGACCGAGACGGCGAGGCCCACCTGCTGCTGACGAAGCGCAGCGACAGCGTGCCGTCTCACCCGGGCCAGATCTCGCTCCCGGGCGGCGTCGTGGAGCCGGAGGACCCGAGCCCCGCGGACGCCGCGCTGCGCGAGACCGAGGAGGAGGTCGGCATCCCGCCGGGCTCGCTGCGCGTGATCGGCGAGCTCGACGAGGTGAGCACGATGGTGTCGGGCTTCATCGTGCGGCCGTTCGTGGCGGTCGCCGAAGGGCCCCTGTCCCCCGTGCCGAGCGACGCGGAAGTCGCCCGCATCCTGGAGGTGTCCGTGGCCGACCTGCTGCGGGCCGACGCCACCCTGCCGCCCGAGCCCGCCCCCCTCGCGCTGCGCTACCCGCTCGCCGGCGAGGACGTCTGGGGCGCCACCGCCAGGATCCTGCGGATCTTCAGCCGCCTGGCGCGCTGCTCCCTGGCACCAGGGCGCTGAGCGACGGGCGCGGCGGCAGGTCGGGCCGCTCCACCCCCGCCGTCTCGCCCTCGTAGCCGAGGCGCTCCAGGTACTCCAGGTACGCGCGGAGCTCGGCCTGGCGCGGGTGGTCCGGCGGCAGGCTCTCCGCCAGCTTGGCGATCCGCTCGTGGGCCTGGAAGGCGAAGTGCGGGGTCGCCGCGCCGACGAGCTGCCGGAGCTCGTCCTCGGTGGGGATGTCGTAGACGTGCTCGTGAACCGACACGGCCCCGGAGGCTACCAGCCGCCCCCCGGATGGGGTTAGGGTGGCCCATGGCCGGCCTTCGGCGGGTGCTGCTGGGCCTGTGGCTGGAGATCCGGGTGATCCCCGTGCTCCTCTGGTCGTTCACCGCGATCACCCTGGGGACGGCGCTCGCGTGGCACGACGGCGACGGCATCGCCGTGACCGGCTACCTCGCGGCGGTGGCGGTCGGCGTGCTCCTCCAGGGCCTCGTCGCGCACTGCGTGAACGAGATCGCCGACTGGCGCTCGGGTACCGACCAGGACCCGTCGCCCCGGGTCATCAGCGGCGGCAGCAAGGTCATCGCCTCGGGGCTCCTCGGGCCGCGGGAGCTGCGCCTCACCGGCATCGTCGCCGCGGTCGCCGCGACCGCGCTCGGGATCGCCGCCGCGGCGGAGTGGGGCTGGATCCTGCTGGCCTACGGCGCCGTCGGCCTGGGCGGGGCGGTCCTCTACACGCTGCCGCCGGTGCGGGCCGCCTACCGCCCCTTCGTCGGCGAGGCCGTGGCCTTCGCCTGCATCTGGGGATGCGTGACCGGCGCCTACGTGTTGCAGCGGGGCGAGCTGTCCGGGGGCGCGGCCCTTGCCGGCATCGCCTACGCGGCGTCCTGCGTCGCGATGCTGATGATGCACCACTACCTGGACAGGGCCCCGGACAGCCGCGCGCTCCCCCCGAAGACGACGACGGTCGTCCTCCTCGGGGGCGCCGCGCGCCGCTACGCGGTCATGTGGGCGGCGATCGCCCTGGTCGGCGCCTGCCTGCTGGCGGCGCTCGTGGACTCCCGCTTCGCCATCGCCGCGGCGGCCTTCGCCGCCGCCCTGGTGGTCCACGCCGGCGTCGACCCGGCCGACCCCGCCTCGGTGACCCGCGCCGAGCTCGCGGTCATCGTCCTCGGGATGCTGGGCGGGCTCGGCACGGCGGCCGCGCTGGCGCCGCCGCTGCTCTGGGCCCTCGTCGCCGCGGCGGTCCTGGTGCCGATCGAGCTGGTGCTCTCGGGCCTGGCCCACCGCGACCTGATGGCCGCCCGCTCCGAGCGGTCTTCGCACCCCCCGGGCGGGGGTCCGGCGGACACCCCTGGGCTATCATGACCGCGCCCCGACGGGCCGAGCTGGCGGAGCGATCATGGCGATGAGAGACGACGACAAGCTGGTCCGGCAGCTCTCGCTGGTCGCCTTCCTGATGGCCCAGCAGCGGCCGGTGACCGCGGACGAGATCCACGAGGCCGTGGAGGGCTACGGCGGCATGAGCGAGCAGGCGTTCCTGCGCCGCTTCTACGCCGACCGCGCCGAGATCGAGAGCATGGGGCTGCGGCTGGCCGTCGAGCGGCCGGGCGACGACCCCTTCCAGGGCGACCTCTACGCCCTGCCGCCCGAGAACTACTACCTGCCCGAGCTCGACTTCGACCCGGCCGAGCTGTCGGCGCTGCAGACCTGCCTCTACCTGCTGGACGGCCAGTTCGCGTACGCCGAGCCGCTGCGGCTGGCGCTGCAGCATCTCACCCTCGGGCGCCCGAGCCCGCTCGACGACCACGCCGCGCGCACGGTGTCGCTCAACCTCCTCGGCGGCGACTACTCGCCCGAGGTCGCGGCGCACCTCACCAAGATCGAGTCGGCGATCAGCCGCCGCAAGACGATCCGCTTCACCTACTACTCGATCGGCCGCGACGAGCGCTCCGAGCGCGAGGTCGACCCGTACAGCCTCCTCTACTCGGCCGGCAACTGGTACGTCGTGGGCTGGTCGCACGAGCGCGAGGACACGCGGATGTTCCGCCTGTCGCGGATCGAGGGCCGCATCACCTTCAAGACGCGCGCCGAGCACGACTTCCCGGCGCCCCAGGACTTCGATCTCTCGCGCTACCGCGACCGGGCCCCGTGGCAGCTCGACGACCCCGACCGGACGGCGACCATCGCCCTCACCCCCACGATCGCCTGGTGGGTCGAGCAGATGTTCGGCGCCTACGGCGAGACCGCCATCGGCGCCGACGGGGCGGGCACCTACACGACGCCGTACGCCAACCGGGGCGAGCTGGTCGCCTGGATCCTCGGCCTCGGCGCCGAGGCCCAGGTGCTCGACCCGCCCGACCTCCGCGACGCGGTGGTCGCGGCGCTCGAGCTGGTCGGCGACCGCCACCAGGCCGACGGCGGCCGGGTCGCGCCCCCCGCCGAGCCCGTGCCGTCGCCGCCCCCGGCCGAGACGGCCCCCGCCTCCGGCGGCCCCCAGGCGCCCGAGCGGGTCGTCCCCGCCGAGCGCTTCGCCCGCCTGCTGGCGCTCATGACCCGGCTCCTGTCGGCGTGCGGCGAGTCGGCCGAGGCCCAGATCCCGGTGGCCGAGCTCCGGCAGGCCCTCAACCTCGACAAGAAGGTGCTCGAGGACGACATCGGCCTGCTCAACCTCATCAACTTCGGCGGCGGCTGCTACGCGCTCTACGCGCAGATCGAGGGCGACACGGTCGTCGTGCAGAAGGAGACCTACGGCGACCGCTTCAGCCGGCCCGCCCGGCTCTCGCCGCTCGAGGCGAAGGCCCTGCTGTGGGCCCTCGAGTTCATCGGCGACCGGCTGCCGACCGAGGACGGCGGCTCCCTCGGCTCGGTCCGGGCCAAGCTGGAGGCGGCAATCGGGGAGGACGACCTGCCCACGGTCGAGCTCGGGCGGGCTCAGGTCGCCGACGCGGGCGTCGCGGCCGCGGTGAGCCACGCCATCCGCGAGGACCGCGTGCTCGAGATCGACTACTGGACCGAGTCGCGCGGCGCCATCACCCGGCGCGCCATCGAGCCGCACCTGCTCGTCAACGCACAGGACGCCTGGTACGTCGTCGCCTACTGCCGCCGCGCCGGCGGCCAGCGCACCTTCCGGCTCGACCGGATCCGCAGCGCGAGCCTCATGGACGAGGTCTTCGAGCGGCGACCCGAGATCACCAACACCGGCCCCTACATGCCCTGGGGCTCCCGCCCCCAGCCCGGCGGCATGGTCGCCCAGAGCGCCTCGGTCTGGTGCACCCCCGCCCTGGCGCGCTGGATGCTCGAGAAGCACGGCTCGCGCGAGCGCTTCGCCGACGGCTCCGTGCTCGTCGAGATCCCCTACGCCAGCGAGGACTGGCTGGTGAAGGAGCTCCTCAAGTACCAGGGCGAGGCGGTGCTGTTCGAGCCCGTCTCGCTCCGGCGCACGGTCGCCGACCTGGCGGCCCAGGTCCTCGACCGCTACGGCGCCGACCGCCCCAGCGGCGGCCGGCGGCGCGCCCCCACGAGGTAGCCCGGCCGGGGAAGCTCCGCATACGCTGGCGCCGTGGCCGAGGGCGCGGCACCCACCCGAACCTCCGAGCCGGACATCGCGGCGCTCGGGCGCCGCTTCTCCGCCTCGGTGCGGTCGGTCGCGTCGCGCCTCGCCGACGAGGAGGTGGCCGCCGCCCCAGATCGCCGACGCCCTTCTGCGCGACCACCGCGACTACGGCGGCGAGGGTCTCCTGCCCCTCCAGGCCCGCGAGGGCGAGCGGGCGAGCGTCGGCCGCTGGCTGCTGCGGATGGCGGGCCTCTTCGACGAGGAGGCCGTCGCGCAGGGCCCCTCCGAGGTCATCGACGGGCGGCTGGCCCTTCTGGCCCTCGCGCGGCTGGACCCCGGCCTGGACGGGCTGTTCCGGCGCACCGGCTTCCGCCGGCGGCTGCGCCGGGAGCTGAAGGTCGCGGCGGAGGACGTGTTCCTCGACTGGGCCTGCCCCCTCCCCGGACGGGGCATGTCGAGGCATACGCCATCGCCGGCGCCGGGGGGCTGGTCTTCGGCCCCGCCTTCAGCCCCGACGGGAGCCTGCTGGCGGCCGGCGGGGAGAACGGCGTCGCGCACATCTGGGACGCCGGCACGGGGACCGAGCTCAGCGCACTGCGGGGTCACGAGGGGAACGTCTTCGCGCCGCACTTCAGCCCGGACGGCCAGCTGCTCGCCAGCGTCGGGCAGGACGGCACCGGGCGCCTCTGGGACGTCGGGTCCGGGACCGAGCGGGCCGTCCTGCGCGGTCACGAGGGGACCGTCTACCGGCAGGCCTTCAGCCCGGATGGGCGCCTGCTGGCGACCGGAGGCGAGGACGGCACCGCGCGCCTGTGGGACGTCATCTCCGGGACCGAGCGCGCCGTGCTGCGCGGCCACGCCGGGACCGTCCACGGGCTGGCCTTCAGCCCTCGCGGGCGCCTGCTTCTCGCGACCCTCGGCGTCGACGACGGGACGGTTCGCATCTGGGACGTCGCCTCGGAGAGCGAGCGCGCAGTCCTGCGGGGGCAGGAGGCGGCCGCCTACGGGTCGCCTTCAGCCCCGACGGAAGCATGTTGGCCACGCAGCCGGGAGCGCGCCCCGACCCGCTAGTCGTCGCCGCCCTCGTCGTCGCCGGAGCCGGCGCAGCCCTCGGCCCGTCCGAGCATCTCGTCCCGCTCGGCGAGCTGCGCCCGCGACCCCCGCTGGTCGAGCGACGCCTCCAGGTACGGGATCGCCGCCTCGCACGCGCCGAGGTCGAGCAGGCCGCGGCCGAGGTTGTAGTAGGCGTAGCCCTCGTAGAGGTCCCCGGACCCGGCCAGCGCCGGCACGGCCCGCTCCATCAGCCTGACCGCTTTCTCGGGCCGGCCGCGGCGGATCTCCGCCCAGGCGTCGTCGGTCATCCGCTGGGCTCGATCGAACGAGACCGCCTTCGGCCGCGCCTTGCGCTTGCCCTTCCCCCGGGGCGACGGGACGGGGCGCGCGGCCGTCGTGGCCGGCGTCGGGGCGGCCGCCGGGCGGGGCGCCCCCGCGCTGGCCTGAGGCCGCGCCGTCGTGGCGGGCTCCTGCCGCGACGCCGTGCCGGCATCGGCCGCCGCCCCCGCCGGCGCCGGCGCCGGCGGCCCCTCGCCGTCCCCGTCGAACGCTCCGGCGCCCACCGCGACCAGCACGCCCGCCACGGCGGCGACGGCCGCGACGCCGGTTGCGACGGGCCAGCGGCGAGGACGCCCCCGGACCTCCGGGACGATGGGCGCCGTGCCGGTCGCGGCGTCCGTCGGCGCTGCCGCCGCCGAGGCCCCGCTCGCCGCCGCGACCGCGAGCTCGCGGGCGAGCCTCCCGGCGCTCGCCTGCCGCTCCGCGGGCGACACCGACAGGGCGCGCGCGAGCACCGCGTCGACCTCCGGCGGCAGGCCGGGGCGCCGCTCGGACGCGCGCGGCGGCGGCTCGCGCAGGCGCGCCGCCATCTCGGCCGGGGCCGAGCGGCCGGCGCAGGGCCGGCCGCCCGTTACCAGCTCGAAGGCCACGATCCCCAGCGAGTAGACGTCGCTCGCCGGACCGACCCGCTCGCCGCGCGCCTGCTCCGGCGAGAGGTAGCCCGCCGTCCCGAGCGCCATCCCGGTGCCGGTGATCGTCGTCGACGCGTCCCCCTCGAGCACGCGCGCGATGCCGAAGTCGACGACCTTGAGCGTCCCCTCGGGCGTCAGCATGAGGTTCGAGGGGGTCAGGTCGCGGTGGACCACGCCCTGGGCGTGGGCCGCGTCGATCGCGGCCGCCGCCTGCTCGATCCAGCCGATCGCCTCGCCGAGCGCGACCGGCCCGCGGGACCTCCGCTCCGCCAGCGTCCCGCCCGACACCAGCTCCATCACGATGTAGGGCCGGCCCAGCCGCTCGCCCACGTCGTAGATCGCCACCACGTGCGGCGACCGGATGCGCGCCGCGGCCCGCGCCTCGCGCGCGAAGCGCCGCCGGTGGTCGTCGTCGGCCGCCAGGGCGGCGGCGAGGACCTTCACCGCCACCGGCCGCCCGAGCGCGACGTCGGTGGCGCGGTAGACCACGGCCATGCCGCCCGCGCCGATCAGCACGGGATCGGCGTACCGGCCGGGCAGCGGCGGGGTCACGCCCGTCATCCACGGCAACCTACCCGCAGAGGGGCGGTGCGACCCCCTTCCCCAGGTCCGCGGGGCCCTCGTCGGCGGTTTGCGGCGCTTGCGACGGCACGCCGCGCAGCGGCGCCGCCCAGAAGCGCTGGCCCTCGCCCCTGACCGCCAGCCCTTCGACCTCCAGCAGCGCGAGTGCGCCCGACACGGCCGCCGCGTCCTCCCGCAGCTCCTCGGCGAGCCGGTCGGCGCCCATGGGCTCGCGCTGGAGCAGCGCGTGCACCCTGCCCCCGAGGCCGTCGAGCGCCGCCGCCGCGGCCGGCGCGGCGGCGCTCCAGCCGGCGTCGGCGAGCTCGGCGACCACGTCCTCCGGCCCCTCCAGCAGCGCCGCCCCCGCCCGCAGGAGCCCGTTGCAGCCCTCCGAGGCGAGCGCGCCGGGCCAGCCGGGCACCGCCAGCACCGGCCGGCCCAGCTCGAGCGCGAAATCGGCCGTGATCAGGGCACCGGAGCGCCGGCCCGCCTCGACCACCGCCACGGCCTGGGCGACGCCGGCGACGATCCGGTTGCGCGCGGGAAAGCGCCAGGGGGCCGGCGGCGTCCCGGGCCAGTACTCGGATACCAGCGCGCCCGCCTCGGCGATCCTCCCTGCCAGGCCACGGTTGCGCCGCGGGTAGGGCACGTCGACGCCGCAGCCGAGGACCGCGACGGTGATCGCGCCCGCCTCCAGCGCGCCCTCGTGGGCGGCCGCGTCGATGCCGTGCGCCATCCCGCTGACGATCACGGCCCCGCGCTCGCCGAGGCTCCCGGCGAGCCGCCGGGCCAGGGCCCGCCCCGCGGCCGTGGCGCGCCGGCTGCCGACGATCGCCACCACCGGCCCCGCCGCGACCGCCGCCAGCGCCCGCTCGGCGTCGCCGCGCGCAAAGAGCCCGAAGGGCGGGTCGTGGAGCTCCCCGAGGCGGGCCGGGGAGCGGGGGTCCGCCGCGCCGAGGTGGGCGATGCCCGCCCCCTCCAGCCGGCGCCGCTCGGCGGCCGCGTCGAAGCGTCCCCGGGCGGCGACGGCGGCGTCCAGATCGGCCCCCGTGACCCCGAGCGCGCGGCCCAGCGCATCTCGGTCGGCCCGCCAGAGCGCCGGCCCGCCCCCGGCGCGGCGCGCTGCGCGCTGCAGGTCGCGCCCGAGCGCCTGAGCCAGCCGGGCGAGCCCCAGCGGCCAGTCGGCGGACGGGATCACGCCGCCGCCGCTCCCCCGTCGGCGACGGGCAGGCGGTGGCCGAGGGCCTCCGCGAGGTGGTGCTCCCCGACCCGCTCCTCCCCGGCGAGGTCGGCGATGGTGCGGCCGACCCGCAGCAGGCGGTCGTGCGCCCGGGCCGAGAGGCCGAGGCGGTCGATCGCCCTGCCGAGGAGGGCCCGGCCGCGCTTGTCGAGGCCGGCCGCGCGCCGGGCGCCCTCCGGCCCCAGCTGGGCGTTCGGCCCCTCCTGGCCGCGCGCCTCGGCGCGGCGGCGTGCCGCCTCGACGCGGTCGCGGACCGCCGCGCTCGGCTCGCCGGGCTCCGCCGCCAGGACCTCGTCGCGGGCGAGGCGCGGCACCGCCACGTGCAGGTCGATCCGGTCCAGCACCGGCCCCGACAGCCGCGCCCGGTAGGCCTCGGCCCTGCCGGGCGGGCAGACGCAGCGGCGCACCGGGTCGCCGTCGAAGCCGCACGGGCAGGGGTTGCCGGCGCACACCAGGAGCGGACGGGCCGGGAAGCGGGCGCTCATCATGGCCCGGGCGACGTCGATGCGCCCCTCCTCCAGGGGCTGGCGGAGCGCGTCCAGCGCCGATGGCGGGAAGGCGCAGACCTCGTCGAGGAACAGCACACCGCGGTGGGCGAGGCTGACCTCTCCGGGCCGCGGCAGCCGCCCCCCGCCCACGAGTCCGGCGGCCGAGATCGTGTGGTGGGGAGCCCGGAAGGGGCGCCGGGTCACCAGCGGGCAGCCGGCGTCGAGCAGGCCGGCGACCGAGTGGATGCGGGTCACCTCGATCGCCTCGTCGAGGGAGAGCGGTGGCAGGAGCCCCGGCAGCCGTCTGGCGAGCATGGTCTTCCCGCCTCCGGGCGGCCCGATCATGAGCATGGAGTGGCCGCCCGCCGCCGCCACCTCGAGCGCTCGGCGAGCAGCCGCCTGGCCGCGCACCTCGGCCAGGTCCGGGCCGGGCGCGCGGCCGCCGCCGGCCAGGAGCGCGCCCGCGTCGAGCCGTACGAGCGACGGCTCGGCGCGCCCCTCCAGGAGGTCCACCGCGGCCCGCAGGGTCGGCGGCCCGAGCACCTCGACGCCCGGCACGAGCGCGGCCTCCGCGGCGTTCCCGCGCGGCACGACGAGGCGTCGCCAGCCCCGGCGCGCGGCGTGCTCGGCCATGGCGAGGGCGCCGGGGACCGGCCGCAGGGAGCCGTCCAGGGCAAGCTCGCCCATGGCGCCCACGCCCGCCAGCGCGGAAGGCGCGAGCTGCCCCGAGGCGCAGAGGATCGCCAGCGCGAGGGGCAGGTCGTACTGGGGGCCGGCCTTGCGCAGGTCCGCCGGGGCGAGGTTGGCGACGATGCGCCGCGCCGGCACCGCGAAGGCCTGGTTCGCGAGCCCGGAGCGCACCCGCTCGCGGGCCTCCTGCACGGCCGCGTCGGGCAGCCCGACCACCGAGAAGGCGGGCAGGCCGGCGCGGAGGTCCACCTCCACCTCGACCGTCGAGGTCTCGAGGCCGAGCACGGCCGGACTGACCAGCTGGGCGACCACGGCAGGAGGCTCGCAGCGCGCGGCGCGCGGATCCGCCCCCGGCGGTGACGAATCGGCGCCGTGTCCGGGACGGCGCCCGGCACGCCCGACGCCCTAACCTACGGGGGGCCGTCCGAGGAGGAGCTCGTGCAGTTCGACCACGTCGCCCAACAGGTCCCCGACATCTCCGAGGCAGTCGAGTGGCAGCGCCGGACGGTGCCCGGCACGACGGTCCTCCACCAGGACGCGACCTGGGCGCTGGTGGAGTCCGGCGGGGCGCGCTTCGCGTTCGTGCTGCCCGACCAGCACCCGAGCCACGTCGCGTTCCGGGTCGACGACGCGGAGCTCGAGCGCCTGGCGGCCGAGCACGGGGCCGAGATCGCGACCCACCGCGACGCCACCCGCAGCATCTACCTCACGGGCCCGGGGTCGCTCCGGACCGAGATCATCGCCTACCCGCCCGGCTCGTGAGCGCGACCTACGACAGCCTCGCGGGCCTGCCCCTGCGAATCGAGGGGTACGAGCTCGAGATCCTCACGCTCCAGCTCGCGCCGGAGTTCACCCGCCTGACCACGGTCGTCACCCTGCACGGGGCCGGCGAGACCGGCGTCGGCGAGGACGTCGTCTACGACGCGGTGGACCACGAGGCCCAGGCCGCCGCCGGTCCCACGCTGCCGCTCGCCGGCGACTGGACCGTGGAGAGCTTCGGCCGCCACCTCGACGGGCTGGACCTCTTCCCGCGCGAGCCGGTGCGCCCGTTCTCGCGCAACTACCGCCGCTGGGCCTTCGAGAGCGCCGCCCTCGACCTCGCGCTGCGCCAGGCCCGAGCGTCCCTCGCCGACGCCCTCGGCAGGGAGCCGCGCCCGGTCAGCTTCGTGGTCTCCACGCGCCTGGACGGCGACGACGGCGCCGGCCGGGTCTGGCGGCTGCTGGGGGGCCGGCCGGGGCTCCGCTTCAAGCTCGACCCGACGGACGAGTGGACCCCCGAGCTGATCGAGGAGCTCGCCGCGACGGGGGCTGTGGACACCCTCGACATGAAGGGGGCCTACGACGACGTGCCCTTCGGCGTGCCGAGGGACCCGCGCACGTACGCGCGCGTCGTGGCCGCGTTCCCCGGCGCCTGGATCGAGGACCCGAAGCTCACGCCGGAGCTCCGGGCGGCGCTGAGCGGGGCCGAGGACAGGGTCACCTGGGACGCGCCCATCCACTCCGTGGCGGACGTCCGCGCGCTCGAGTGGGCGCCGCGGATGATCAACGTCAAGCCGTCGCGAGTGGGGCCGCTGCGCGAGCTGATGGATCTTTACGACTACCTCCGCGACAACGGGATCGGCGCGTACGGCGGGGGCCAGACCGAGCTCGGCCCGGGGCGCGGACAGATCCAGTACCTCGCCTCGCTCTTCCACCCCGAGGGGCCCAACGACACGGCCCCCGGCGGCTACAACCACCCAAGCCTGCCGCCCGGGCTGCCCGGGCCGCCCCTGCCGGTCGCCGCGGCGCCGACGGGCTTCCGCTGGGGGCAGTGACGGGCGCCGTCACACCCCTGGCCCTCACCTGACACGCCCCCGCGTGGCGCCGCGACGGTCGCAGGCGCCAGCATCGAGGCCATGGGAGACCGTACGGAGGAGGGGCGCCGCGGCGAGCGGGCCGCGGCGCGTCACCTCACCCGGCGGGGCTGGACGATCCTGGCCTCGCGCTGGCGGGGGGCGGGCGGCGAGCTCGACCTGGTGGCCGCGCGCGGCGGCGTCGTGGCGATCTGCGAGGTGAAGGCCCGCGCCGACCCGGCCGTGCTCATGGAGCCGGTCACCGCGGCGCAGCGGGGGCGCATCGCCCGCGCGGCCGAGGCCTACCTGGCGGGCCGCCCCGAGCTCGCGGGGGGCACCGTGCGCCTGGACCTCATCGCCGTGCGGCTGTCGGGCGGCCGGGCCCGGGTGGTGCACCGGCCCGGCGCGATCGAGGCGGTGTGACGGCGCCGGCCCCGGCCTCAGGGCGCCGCGTCGGCGTACCAGGGGTAGGCCACCGACTGGAAGGAGCGGCGGTGCACCGGAGAGAGGCCCTCGGCCCGCAGGACGGCGTGGTGCTCGGGGGTTGCGTACCCGACGTGCTGGTCGAAGCCGAAGGTCGGGTACTGCTCCGCCACGGGACCGGCCATCAGGCGGTCGCTGGTGGTCTTGGCGATGACCGAGGCGGCCGCGATCGACGCGCTGCGGTGGTCGCCGCCGACCACGGCGCGGTGGGCGGGCGCCCGCGAACCCAGGCGGAAGCCGTCCACGAGGCAGATCGAGGGGCACGGCTCGATGGCGGCCAGGGCGCGCGCGAGGAGGCGGAGGTTGGTGAGGTGGAGGCCGTCGCGGTCGATCGTCGCCGGTGAGGCGACGAGCACGACGACCTGGTCGGCCTGGCGCATGATCGCCTCGGCGACGCGTTCGCGGACGTCAGGCGCCAGGCGCTTGGAGTCGTCGAGATCGCTGAGGGAGCGGCGGCCGCGGGGCGTCAGCCGCTCGAGGTCCAGGCAGACCGCCGCGACGACCAGCGGGCCGGCCAGGCAGCCGCGCCCGGCCTCGTCGGCGCCCGCGACCCGGCGCACGCCGAAGGCGCGGTCGTGGGCGAAGAGCCGCGCCGCCGGGCGGCGCCCGGTGCCCTGCCGCCGCGCCGTCGCCACGCCCGACTCCGGGAGGCCTCGGCGCCCGGCCGGCTAGGAGCGCTGCTTCTCGCGGATCCGGGCCTTCTTCCCCACCTTGCCGCGGAGGTAGTAGAGCTTGGCCCGGTTGACGTCGCCCTCCATGACCCGCTCGATCCGCTCGATCTTGGGCGAGTGGAGCGGGAAGGTGCGCTCGACGCCGACGCCGAAGCTCTGCTTGCGCACGGTGAAGGTCTCGCGGTTGGTCGATCCCTGGCGCCGGATGACCGTGCCCTCGAAGACCTGCACCCGCTGGCGCGTGCCCTCGATGACGCGGAAGTGGACCCGCACCGTGTCCCCCGCCTTGAAGTCGGGGACGTCGTCGCGAAGCTGCTCGCGCTCCAGGCTCTCGATGACGCTCATGGCACGTGCTCCCTCGCTCGACGACCGGGTCGGGATCCGGCAAAACGACGGCGAGTGTAGCAAGGCCCGCGGCCGCCCCCGAGCGCGCCCGCGGGGCGCCGTTCAGCCCGGCGGGGCCGCGACCCGCTCGGCGCGCCAGCGCGCGATCGCGCCGTGGTCGCCGGACAGCAGCACGTCGGGCACACGGCTGCCGCGGAACTCCGCCGGGCGGGTGTAGTGCGGGTGCTCGAGGCCGCCCCCGAGGGCCTCGGAGAACGACTCGCCCTCGAGGCTCTCGGCGTTGCCGAGGGCCCCCGGCATCCGCCTGCCCACGGCATCGATGACCGCCATCGCGGCCACCTCGCCGCCGGCCAGGACGAAGGGGCCGAGGCTGATCGCGTCGCTCGCCAGGTCCTCGTGCACGCGCTCGTCGAAGCCCTCGTAGCGCCCGCACAGCAGGACGAGGTCCTCGTCGGCGGCAAGCTCGCGCGCGACGGCGTCGGTCAGGGGCCGGCCGCGCGGCGTCAGCACGACGACGCGCCGCTCGTCGCGCACCTTCTCCGCGGGCACGCCGTAGACGGCCTCGAGCGCCGCGGCCATGACGTCCACCCGGAGGACCATGCCCGGGCCGCCGCCGTAGGGGGCGTCGTCAACCTGCCCGTGCGGGAGCGGCGTGGTGTCGCGCGGGTTGAAGGCGCGCAGCTCCAGCCCGGCCGAGAGGGCCGCGTTGGCCAGGTGCCGGGGGCGGCGCATCCAGTCGAACCACTCGGGGAAGAGCGTGAAGACGTCGATCCGCATCGTCAGTCGAAGAGGTCGCCGCGGACGGCGATGCGGCGCGCCTCCGGCTCGACGGACACCAGCGCGTCGCCGGTGAAGGGGACGAGCAGGACGCCGTCGTCGCCGGTCACCTCGAGGACGTCGTTGGCCGGCGCCTCGTGGACCGCCGTCACACGCCCCGCGGGCCGTTCCCCGACCAGCACCTCGCAGCCGACCAGGTCGCGGACGAAGAAGGTGTCGGCGTCCGGGACCGGCGCGACCCGGTCGCCGGGGACCCGGATCTCGGCGCCGGTTAGCGAGGCGGCCTGGTCGCGGGTGGCGACGCCGTCGAAGGTGAGGATGGGCCGCCCGGGCGTGCCCGCGCGGGCCGCGACGACCAGGCGGCGCGGCGGGTCGTCCCCGGCGTGGGCGGCCACCGCGTCGCCGGGCTCGAGGGCCGCGAGCGTCGCGCCGGTCGCGGTCGCGCGC